>NZ_AFWD01000001.1:0-50548 GCF_000222565.1 Vibrio sp. N418 | reverse complement strand
TAGCAGGGCTTTTTTACGTCTGTAGGAAATGAACATCGTGGTAGTTTAGTTGGTTAGGCTTTTTCACGTTTGTAGTAAGCAAAAATAACGAACATTCAGCGAGTTATCCCTTTTATTGGAGATCTTGGCGGCTACAATATTCTCACTTCTCACTTCTCACTTCTCACTTCTCACTTCTCACTTCTCACTTCTCACTTCTCACTTCTCACTTCTCACTTCTCACTTCTCACTTCTCACTTCTCACTTCTCACTTCTCACTTCTCACTTCTCGTAATACTATTCATTGACTTGCTCAATATAGGTGAAGATCAATTTTACCTCTTGCTCTGAAAGTACACTTCCCCATGCCGGCATTCCTTCATTGCCATTTAAAACGGTATTTATTAGCTCTGCTTCACTTTCAAACCAAGAGTTTAAACCCTGATATATATTACCGGGCTGCTCGGGTAATGCTTTACCGACGATGCCGTCTCCATGTCCTTTAGGGCCATGGCACGAAGTGCAAAGTGATTTATACAACTGTTGGCCTCGAAGCTGCTCTGCTTTTACAGAGTTAGATAGGCAAATAGAGAGGGCGGTTAAAGAGAGAACTAACAACGACTTCATTCGATATCCTGTTAACTAGTTTTAAGTAAGCAGGATAACGGTGTGGCAATGAAATATTTGTCGATTGAAGATGTAAAAAAACCGGCCCAAAGGCCGGTTTCTATTTATATTTTGAACGATTTAGTGGCTTGCGAGAGTGAGTGCTTTTTTAGATACCTCATGTGCCGCTTTATTAAAGTTTTGCTTTTCCAGTGTATCGGCTAAATAGGCGTAGTCAGAGACATTTGAACGCAGCGCAAGCGCTTTCTCTAAGTGCTGCTGGGCATCAGCCCAATGCTGATTACGTAATAGGAACTGTGCTAGAGCGCTGTGAGCTTCAGCGTTGTTACCATCTTTACGCAATACGTCTTCAAGGAAGACAATAGCAGGGTGGTTATCAGCAAGATTCATTTGTGGCAGCAACTTATAAAGGTCACTGCTTGGATGCTTTTTAAGGGTCTCTTTTACGACGGTAAAGGCATGAGCATCTGCTTTGCGCAAAATGAGTTGCTTCGCGAAGCACTCAACAAGGTGTAAGTCACTCTTTAACTTACGTGACAAGCCATTCCAGTGTTGGATTAGACCTTCACTGCCTTTTTGTCCTGCTATTTCAGCCAATAAGCCACACTCTGCTCGTAGAGTGAACTGCTGTTGGTCATCTTTGGTAATAAGCTTAGCTTTAAGTAGTTTTGGCTGTAGCTCCAGCAATGGTTCCCATAGCTTGAGTTCAAGATAAACCGTTTTGAGCAAACTAAGTAAGATAGCATTGTTAGGGTAATCCCCTTTAAGATCTGACAGAGTTGCAAAAGCCTGTTCAAATAAACCTTCACGTATTTGTTGTTTTGAACGTGTGAGTTCTACGGCTAAGCGCGAGTCTTTTTGCTCTAATGCTAGCTGTAAATAGTGATCGCGTTTTTCATTATCGGCCATCCCCTGAGCAGCTTCAGAAGCAACTAAGTAACACAGTAAAGGCATATCATGGTGATTTGCCCAACGGGTGACTTTTTTCTCCGCTGTTTTGAAGTCACCTTCAAGTAAGCTGATGATACCTTCGTTTGTTAGGCGGCGAGACCGGCGCATTTTACGCACGCTGAAATAGTTCCAAGTGGCAGAGCTGGCGTAAAACATTTTCTTCAATAGGTACTCTAAGCCAAATAGTGCGGCTAGAGTTGCAATGACGAAAATGACTAACGTTGTTACGCTCATTTCCAGCGTTTTGTTCGCTACTGAGATAAGTACGTAACCCTGCTGGCCAGAATACTGGCTGCCAACAAAGAGACCTGCACCAAGAACGATAAAGAGAAATATGAGTCGAAACATTATTTATCCTCCGTTCCTAATGTGGTGACCTCTCGACGCAATCTATCACGAATTACGTCAGATAAAGTTTGTTGGGTTTCCAGTTTGACTGGATAGTCGACTTGGACATTTTGTTCACTTAACAGAGTCAATGCCTTATCAAACTCTTTGACGGCATTGCTGTCCGGGTCGAAGAAGGAGTGCGACCATTGCTCTGCCGTATCCAGCGCTGCAATGTAGATGTCTTGTTGTTCGATATAGACAGCTTTGATTGCGGTCTCTAGCTTCGCTTTCATATTTTCTTTTAAATAGAAGTGCTGCTGTGGAGAGAGCAAAGGGATGATGTTGCCATCGCGAGAGCGGAACGTAATAAAATTCTCGGAAAAATCTTTGAGTGAAGTTTTTAGATTCTCCTGCCAATCGGTAATGTCCTGTGAAACTTCTTGGGGCTGCTCAGGCTGCGCATCCGGTAAGATAGCATTGGCCAGTGGTAGGTCATCGACTTGTTGCTGAAGTGCCGTTAACCGTAACACCAGACCATCACGATCGATAATAGGAATCGATTTTAAAGTCGTAATGTCTTTCGCCATCAATTTACGCAGTGGGACTAGGCTTGGGTCATTTAATGCGGCAATACGCTGATCCGCGCTTTCCATCAATTGAGTGGCGCTCTCAGCGTCATGTTCGAGAAATAGTTTTCGACCGGCCAGTTTGACTAGGTAATCGGCTTCGGCAAGCAACCAATCATTCGGCCTGCGGCCTTTTACGTCCGCAATTGCCAGTTGTAGGCTCTCAATGCTTTTTTGTTGCTGAGCTAGAATGGTTTCAGCATGATGAGTGACTTCTGTCGCTTTGGCTAATGTTGCTTTTTCTGTGGCGGCAAGTTCACTTTGTATTGATGATTGGGTTTGCTCTAATTGGCTACGCAGTGCGTTGATTTGAGCTTGGTATTGGGCATCTTTTTGTTGCAAGTGATAGGTCAACCCACCGCCAAACAAGATTGAGAGTACGATGGCAACCACACCTAACTTTACGCCTCGTTTGCCTTGTTTCTCTTCAAACGTGACGGCTTTTTCACTGGTTTGAGTATCGGAAGGTGTGGTGGCAGTCTTACTTGTGGAGTGATTAGCTGCCTCGCCCTTATCGGCTGAACCTTTCACTTCACTCTTCGTTGATGACGCGAGTTGCTCTGTTGACTGGGTATCAGTCGTTACCGTACTTTCTTTCTCTGATTTAACTTGATCGTTATTGTTCTTTTTACTTGTCATGATACTCGTCCTATCTGTTTGGCCAGAGAGTTGCCAATAAATCTTGGTTTGAAGCACTTCCTGTATTGACGACGGAATGGAAGCCAAAGCGTCGCGCTTCATTTGCGATCCGTTCACTAGGAACGAACAGCGTTAATTGTTGTAACCAGCTTTGGAACTGAGGTGCGATCTGCTGGATAAAAAAGTTAAGTTGCCCAGAGCTGGTGATCACTACTTGATCGACATGACTATCTTGCCAGAGTGGTACCGTTAATTCTGAGCGGAAAGCGAGATTTTCTCGTTTATATACTTCGCAATATTCTACGTGAGCTTGGCGTTGTATAAGTGTGTCAAATATGAGTTCACGGCCACCATTGCCACGTAATATCAAAATACGTTGCCCTGCAATACTGCCAAGTTGCGGCATGCTAAGTAAATGCTCGCTATCACTTACTAATGGATAGTTTACGTTTTGTTGTGTGGCTTTGCCTAAATAGTGTGCGGTTTTTTGACCAACGGCAAGGTAAGTGATGGATTGAGGCCAATGATGCTGATAACTATCTATCGCTTTGTTCGCGTATTGCACCGCATGTTGGCTGACAGCGATAACAATGTCTGCATGCTTAAGTTGCAGAGGTAAGCTGGAGAGTTGCTCTCCAGCTTGGATGGTAATCAGTGGGTGATGAAGCGCTTTCAATCCACGCAGCTTAAGCTGATGGCAAAGCGCTTTCCCTTGTTCACCAGGTCGAGTGACCAACACTGTCATGGTGATTACTCGTGTTCAGCGTAAAGCCTAGTTAAAATGTCGCGGGCACCTTGATCTAACAATTGGTTTGCTAGCGTAATACCTAACTCTTCAGCTTGTTCACGTGGGCCTTGAATTTCGCCACGAATGATTTGAGAACCATCAGGTTCACCCACCAATGCACGTAGCCAAATTTGGTCACCGTCGAGTAATGAATAACTGCCGATAGGCACTTGGCAACCACCTTCAAGAGTGAGGTTCATTGCGCGTTCACAAAGGACGCGGTCTGCGGTGTCTTTGTGATTAAGTGGTTCTAGTAGCTTGATAAGGCGTTCATCGTCTAAGCGACATTCAATGCCGACAGCGCCTTGTCCTACTGCAGGCAGAGACTCTTCTGCTTCCATAAAGCTACGGATACGCTCTTCCAGTTTCAAGCGTTTAAGGCCAGCTGCTGCGAGAACAATCGCGTCATATTCACCCGCATCAAGTTTGCCTAAACGAGTGCCAACGTTACCACGCAGATCTTTGATAATAATGTCTGGGCGGCGTTCTTTGATTTGGCATTGGCGACGTAGACTGCATGTGCCAACAACAGAGCCTTGTGGCAGTTCATCAATATTATTGTAGGTATTCGATACAAAGGCATCACGTGGGTCTTCACGTTCACAAATGGTCACAAGACCAAGGCCGTCAGGAAAATCAACCGGCACATCTTTCATTGAGTGAACGGCGAGATCGGCGCGACCTTCTAACATAGCCACTTCCAGCTCTTTTACAAATAGGCCTTTACCGCCCACTTTGGCCAGTGGTGTATCAAGGATAATGTCGCCTTTGGTTACCATGGTGACCAGTTCTACTTCCAGGCCTGGATGAGCAGCTTGTAGAGCGTCTCTAACAAAATAAGCTTGCCACAAAGCGAGTGGGCTTTTGCGTGTTGCAATTCGGATTGGAGATGAATGTGTCATAATCGCCTACGATAATTAAAAGCTTGAATACGCTTATCCTACCATTGTGCGGGTGAAAAATTTACTGGCGATTGCAGGGGGAGTGCAATTCCCGATCAAGTAGCACATTATTGCCAAAATAGTGTGATAGTAATCCCGTTTATCGACTAGGCTATTATAAAAAAATAGAGTTACACACCACACTAAGGGCTGAGTGAACGACGGAAGTTGAGCAGCAAAACAATGTAGAATCGATCGTACAATTCTTTACCAATTCAAATAAAAATGATAGATTGATCACGTTTTGTTGGTGCTTTAGGCGAATTATTAACCGAAGCATCGAATAGGAAATCATTCAAGGAATAACCCTTGCAGGCTTACACTGAGAAGTTGATCCAAAGATTAGATAACTTAAACCAGCAGCGAATCGATCGCGCGCTGGCGCTTATGGATTTGCAAGCTCAGCGAGTCTTCCATCTGATTCCTGTCCTCCTACACTACAACCATCCTGTTTTCCCTGGCTTTTATGACGCTCAAGTTCCTTATGGGATTCATCATCTCGATCTGAATTCAATTCAACGTCAATTTGTTGAAGATACTGAGCTAACCATTGGCCAATCACTGGTCTCTCGAGAGACTCCCTCTATCCTTGCGCTTTATACCATGGGCAGTACCTCATCAATCGGGCAAAGTACCTCGAGTGATTTGGATATTTGGGTCTGTGTATCACCATTAATGAGCCATGATGAGCGCGAAAGCCTCAACAATAAATGCTTGTTGATTACTGATTGGGCACAAAGCCAAGGGGTGGAAGCGAACTTTTTCATCATGGATGAAGATCGCTTTAAGTCGAATCGTTCTGAAGAAATGACCGGTGATAACTGTGGTTCATCACAACACATGCTGTTGTTGGATGAATTTTATCGCAGTGCAGTCCGTTTGGCTGGACAACGATTGTTATGGCAGATAGTGCCGCCAGAAATGGAAGAGTGCTACGACGAATACGTAGAGCGTTTGTGTCATGCCGGCACGATAGATTGTTCTACTTGGATTGATTTTGGTCAGTTGAACCGAATCCCAGCGGAAGAATATTTCGGCTCGAATTTGTGGCAGCTGTACAAAAGTATCGACTCACCTTATAAGTCGGTACTGAAAGCCATCCTGTTAGAAGCGTATTCGTGGGAGTACCCAAATACTCAGCTTTTAAGTTTAGATACCAAGCGTCGCTTCTTTGCTGATGAACCCGATCTTTATGGCATGGATACGTATTATCTGATGCTTGAGAAGGTAACTCGTTATTTAGAGCGTATTGGTGATACCACGCGTCTTGATCTTGTCCGTCGCTGTTTCTATCTCAAAACGCATGAAAAACTGTCGCGTGAACCGGGTGTTGGTTCTGTCGCATGGCGTCGTGAAGCAATGAACGAGATGGTGAAGCAATGGCATTGGTCACAGGCAACTATCGTTGAGCTTGATGACCGACGACATTGGAAAGTTGAGCAAGTGAAAGTGGTGCACCATGCATTGCTTGATGCTTTGATGCTGAGCTACCGCAACCTGATTCAATTTGCGCGCCGCAATGATATTACTTCGGCTATTAGCCCGCAGGACATCAGCATTTTGGCGCGTAAGCTTTATGCGGCCTTTGAAGTCTTGCCAGGTAAGGTCACTTTACTTAACCCACAAATTTCACCGGATCTACACGAGCCGGATCTGACCTTTATTGAAGTGCCGCAAGGGCGTACTAATCAGTCAGGTTGGTACCTCTACAAGCAACCATTGCAACCGATGCGTATTCTTGGTCAGCCTCATCTTGAGCACAACGAATACTTAAGTAAGTTAGTGGCTTGGGCATTTTTTAATGGTTTGATCACCGAATCGACGCGGTTGAATTCGGTGATTCGCGATGCGTATCTGGATATTGATAAGTTTTATCAAATGGTCAGCGATTTGCGTAATACCTTCTCGTTGCGTAAACGTCGCCCGACAATGCAGGCGCTGGCGAGTCCATGCGAAATCAGCCAATTGGCCATGTTCATCAACTTTGAAAACGATCCGACCGCGGAACTGAGCGGAAAGGCTCTGAAAGTTGATTTGAAAAGTACGGATATATTTAGCTATGGTCCCGAGCAGAAGTGCTTAGTGGGCAGCGTCGATTTGGTTTATCGTAACTCTTGGCATGAAGTAAGGACTTTGCATTTCCAAGGTGAAACGGCAATGCTCGATGCGTTGAAAACCGTATTAGGTAAAATGCATCAAGACGCGTTGCCACCTGAATCTGTGGACGTGTTCTGTTACAGCAAAAATCTACGCGGCGTAATGCGCAATATGGTCTATCAGCTATTGGCTGAATGTATTGATTTGCGTTTAAAACCGGTAGAGCAAGAAAAGCGTCGCCGTTTTAAAGCGTTGCGTATTGCTCAGCAGATGTATGGTTTGTTCTTTGAGCGTCGCGGTGTATCAGTGCAGATGCTGGAAAACTCGGTTGATTTTTACCGCAGTATTTCTTCCAATAAGCTCAAAGGCTCACCGCTGTTGATGTTGGATAAAGATCAAGATTACCAGTTGCCAGAAATTGTAGATAACTATGCCAGCGAAGGTTTGGTGCAGTTCTTCTTTGAAGACAATGAGCAAGGCTTCAATATTTATGTGTTGGATGAATCCAACCGAGTGGAAGTCTATCACCAGTTCAATGGCGAGAAAGATGAGATGATCGCCAGCGTGAATAGTTTCTATACTTCCGCGCGTGATGATAGCCAAGTGGCATCGAAGCTGATTAACTTTAACTTACCGCAGTATTATCAGATTGTGCATAACGTCGATGAAGAGCCCTACATTGTGCCTTATCGAAATGATGGCGCGACCTACACCAAGCCGAATCGAGCGATTAATGCCTAATCGCACAGAGTATTGAGATCGAATAAGAGCACCATAAAGGTGCTCTTATTGTTTGTATGGTCTTTATCGCACTTGGCGGAGGAGGCTACACCCATTCAATCTCTTCGTCGGCGTGTTTTTCACACTCTTGCTTAACCATGGCAATCAGTTCAACGCCCGTCTTAGAGCAAATCCATTGTTGATCAACATAAGCAAAGTGGAAGCCGCCAGAGCGCGAAGCTAACCAAATTTCTTTCATTGGTTCTTGGCGGTTGATGATGATTTGACTGCGATTTTCAAATTCTAGCGTCATCACATTGCCTGAAGTTTCAAAATCGATATCCGCGCCAGAATCATCAATCATTTCTTCGATGATTTGCATTTGTTTGTCCGCAAGTTGATGAAATTCTGTCTCGTTCATCTTGTCTATCCTATTGCTTTTCTTGAGTGTGGTGCGATTATAGGGGGCATTGGAATAATAATCACGATTAGCCCCATGAAAAAATCAATCTTAGCTCTGTTTTTACTATCAATGTTGGGTTTGGCAGGTTGCGGTCAAACAGGTCCGCTCTACATGCCTGACGATGCTCCGCAGAATGAGCAGTCTCAAGAAAATTAATATCAGCAAGTGATGTCGGTCAGTCGACAAAGAAAATCTTAAAAGGGAAAGCAATTTTGGATTACTTCAATTATCAGGATGATGGCCAACTTTGGGCCGAAGAGGTTCCTTTATCTGATTTAGCAGAGCAATTTGGAACACCACTTTATGTCTATTCACGTGCAACGCTGGAACGCCATTGGCATGCGTTTGATAAAGCCGTTGGTGAACACCCGCATTTAGTTTGTTTCGCAGTGAAAGCCAACTCAAACATTGGCGTATTGAATACGCTGGCTCGTTTAGGTTCTGGCTTTGATATTGTCTCAGGCGGTGAGCTTGAGCGTGTTATCGCGGCAGGTGGTGAGCCAAGTAAAGTTGTGTTTTCTGGCTTAGGTAAAACAGAAGCGGAAATGAAACGTGCGTTAGAACTCGGCATTAAATGTTTTAATGTTGAATCTGAACCTGAACTGGAGCGCTTAAATAAAGTCGCGGCAGAATTAGGGGTGAAAGCGCCGGTCTCATTACGCATCAATCCAGATGTCGATGCTCAGACCCATCCATACATTTCTACTGGTTTACGTGAAAACAAATTTGGTATCGCTTTTGATCGTGCTCCAGTGGTGTATGAACTTGCCGTTCAATTACCTCACCTTGATGTCAAAGGCATAGATTGCCATATCGGTTCACAGTTGACGGATCTTGAACCTTTCATTGATGCTACCGATCGTCTATTGGCTCTGATTGATGAGTTGAAATCGAAAGGCATCAATATTCGCCATCTTGATGTGGGTGGTGGTCTTGGTGTTGTTTATCGTGATGAGTTGCCTCCTCAGCCATCTGACTATGCCAAAGCCTTACTTGGTCGCCTAGATAATCATCAAGATCTCGAATTGATCTTCGAACCGGGTCGCGCCATCTGTGCCAACGCCGGTGTTTTACTGACTAAGGTTGAATTCCTAAAGCACACTGAACACAAAAACTTTGCCATTATTGACGCGGCGATGAACGACTTGATGCGCCCAGCGCTATACCAAGCGTGGCAAGATATCGTGCCAGTGAAACCGCGAGATGGTGAAGCAAAAGATTACGATGTGGTCGGGGCTATTTGTGAAACCAGTGATTTCTTGGGCAAAGACCGTTCATTGGCGTTAGAGCCAAATGATTTACTGGCGGTACGTTCTGCTGGTGCTTATGGCTTTGTGATGTCGTCTAACTACAATACGCGTACTCGTGCGGCAGAGGTGATGGTTGATGGCAATCGAGCCCACCTAGTCCGTCAACGCGAAGAACTCACTAGCCTATGGGCGCTAGAGAGCGTTTTACCGGAGTAATAGAGACTGTATGCATTTCCATTTTTCTAAAATGCATGGTTTGGGTAATGATTTCATGGTTGTGGATTGCATTACTCAAAACATCTTTTTCTCACCTGATTTGATCCGCCGCTTGGCGGATCGTCATACTGGTGTCGGTTTCGACCAGCTACTGGTGGTTGAAGCGCCATATGATCCAGAAACCGATTTTCATTACCGCATTTTCAATGCGGATGGCAGCGAAGTTGAGCAATGTGGTAATGGTGCACGCTGCTTTGCTCGTTTTGTGCGTATGAAAGGCCTGACCAATAAATACAGCATCAGCGTGAGCACTAAAAAAGGCAAAATGGTTCTCTATTGTGAAGAGGACGATCAGATCACCGTGAATATGGGTGAGCCTGAATTTGAGCCAAGTAAAATTCCATTTAAAGCCAAACAAATGGAAAAAACCTATATTCTGCGCACTGAAGAAAAAACCCTTTTCTGTGGTGCAGTCAGCATGGGTAACCCACACGTAGTGACAGTGGTCGATGATGTCGATACCGCGGATGTAGAAACGTTAGGGCCATTACTCGAATCGCACGAACGTTTCCCTGAGCGCGTCAATGCTGGCTTTATGCAAGTGGTGAATCGCAACGAAGTGAGACTGCGTGTTTACGAACGCGGTGCAGGTGAAACACAAGCCTGTGGTAGTGGTGCCTGTGGTGCGGTTGCTGTGGGTATTTTGCAGGGTTTATTGGATGAGACCGTTAGGGTTTCCCTACCTGGTGGATCTTTGAGTATTCGCTGGAAAGGAGTCGGCAGTCCGCTGTATATGACAGGGCCTGCGAGCCATGTTTATGATGGTCAGATTAACTGTTAATTAAGGATCGTTTTGTGTCTCAAATAAAAGCGGATGCATTGACTGCAGAAGTGGTTGCAGAGTATCTGCGTGACAATCCAGATTTTTTTGTCGACCGTCGTGAGTTGGTGGATCGTTTAGCTCTGGCTAATCAAGAGCAAGGTGCGGTTTCATTGGTGCATATTCAAATGAATCGTCAGCGCCAGCGAATTGAAGAGTTAGAAGAAGAGATTACCGGTTTAATGTCGTTGGCGGCTAACAATGATAAGACCTTTCACGAATTTATGGATCTGCAAGAGCAGGTTTTGAAAAGTGATGCATTATTGGATGCGATTGAGGCGATTGAAAACAAAGCCAAGTCACTTGGTTTAGTCGCTTATGTGCGTTTATTCGATTCTCAATCGGCACGTAATCGACTCGCACCAGAGCATTACCAGCGTTTCGCTACCAATCACCTAAATGGTAAGTCAGCGTACTTAGGCCGAATGCGTAAAGCCGACCGAGAGCTGTTGTTTGGGGAACACAATCGTTCGCCAGAGCTTGGTTCTTACGTTGTGCTACCTTTAAGTAAAGGAAAAACTCAAGGATTGATAGCGTTTTCCAGTGAAGATGGCGGCCACTTCCAACCCCATATGGATACCTTGTTTTTACGCCATTTAGCGTCGGTACTTTCTCATGTTATCGCCACGCTACCTTGGCAAGTGGACAGCAATGAGCGAATCAGTACAACCTCTGCCTAATAGTCTTCAACAGCCCTTGGATCGCTTCTATGAATACCTGCGAAGTGAAAAAGGGCTGAGTCTTCATACCCAACGTAATTACAAACAGCAGCTGGAAACCATGGCGCAGCACCTGCGCAGCATGGGCTTAAATGACTGGACACAAGTTGATGCTGCTTGGGTGCGTCAACTCGCGAGTAAAGGCATGCGTGAAGGGATGAAAGCCAGTAGCTTGGCGACTCGTCTTTCTTGCCTGCGCAGTTTCTTTGACTTTCTTTTGTTGCGTGGCGAGTTAACCGCTAACCCTGCGAAAGGGGTCTCTGCACCAAGAAAAAAACGCCCACTACCGAAAAATCTCGATGTGGATGAAGTCGGTCAACTGCTCGAAGTCACCGATGATGATCCTCTTTCGATTCGCGATCGTGCCATGATGGAACTGATGTATGGCGCAGGCTTACGTTTAGCTGAGATGGTGAGTGTGAATCTGAAAGATGTTAGCTTGTTTAGTGGCGAGCTACGCGTGGTCGGTAAAGGCGATAAAGAACGTAAAGTGCCGTTTTCAGGCATGGCCAAAGAGTGGGTCGGCAAATGGTTAAAAGTCCGTTCTGGTTTAGCCAATAGTGATGAAAAAGCGCTGTTTGTTTCTAAGCTGGGTGTTCGGATCTCGCATCGCAACGTACAAAAGCGTATGGCGGAGTGGGGACAAAAACAATCGGTCGCGAGCCATATTAGTCCACACAAACTGCGTCATTCGTTTGCTACCCATATGCTGGAGTCGAGTAATAATCTACGTGCGGTACAAGAATTGCTCGGGCATGAGAATATCTCGACCACGCAAATTTATACCCACCTTGATTTCCAGCACTTGGCACAAGTGTATGATCAGGCCCATCCTCGAGCGAAAAAGAAATAATCCAATAATGACTCTGTGTGCAACTGGCGAATGAACAGCAAAAGGTGACATGATGAAATTTTACCGTTCACGGCAACCAATCGAAGCGATGAGCTTTGATCTCGATGACACCTTATATGATAACCGCCCGGTGATCCGTAAGATGACTCAGCAAGTGAATCAGTGGTTTCATCATCATCACCCGATCTCTGCTACCCATTCAGAACAGTGGTGGTTAGAGTTAAAAATGGCTTTGGCGGAACAAGACAACTGGCTTTATAGCGATCTGACGCAGTGGCGTCACCGCACGACTGCGCAAGGCTTGATGCTCTTGGGTTATTCGTCATCTCAAGCACACCAAGCTGCTGACGATTTACTGCAAGTCACACTAGAACATCGTAGTGATTTTATTGTTCCCCAAGAGACGCATCGCGTGATGGCTCAGTTAGCTGAGAAAAGACCATTGGTCGCAATCACCAATGGTAATGTTGATTTAGAGCGTATTGGCTTGAGTGATTATTTTAGCTTAGTGCTAAAAGGTGGACGTGATGGCTATGCTAAGCCACATGCGGATATGTTTGTTAAAGCGCAGCAGTATTTAGCAATAGAAGCGAAACGCATCTTGCATGTTGGCGACCATCTCAACACGGATGTCGCAGGCGCGAAACGAAATGGTTTCCAAGCCTGTTGGTATAACGATCAAGGCGTGTCGTTAACGCAAGCACGCCATGCTAGTTTATTGCCAGACATCGAGATTCATCGATTAGATGCCTTGCTAACGCTATAACATCCGCCCCATCACAGACGCGTCTTAGCTTTTTAAAGCGTGGCCACTTTTATCGGCTTGGAAGGCGCGCATATAGTGCTGGAAAAAGTCATTCAGTAGCTGCGCTTGTACTGCAAAGCCTAACTCTTCGACAATACAACTTCCTACCTCAATCGTGCATAAATGTCCCTGCTGTTGATTGCGGCGTAACTGATAGCTAGATTGCTGTTGTGGCAGTAAATGCACGCTCGGTAATACTTGGAGCCATGGGCTCTTTTGCCACATTTTTTTTGCTTCCTGCCAGGTGCCATCTAACACAATGAATAAGGGAATTGTCGAGCTAGGGGCCTGCTCGGCATGATGATAGGCATCACTTAGCGCAATGCTCTCATCATTGGGAAACAGTAGATAAGCGCAGTAAGCAGGATCGTTGATCATCGCCAGTAGTTTGGGGCAAGGCTGCTTACGTTGCCAAATATGCAGGCTGGTGGAAGAGATGGCTTTCAAAAGCCATTGGCCGGTATTGGTTTCTCGGGTTAACTCATTTTCATGCATCAGTAGCGCAATATGCGCGGGTAATTCAAACTTAGGCAGGTGCGAGCAGACACATTGATGGTGCAGGCCGCAATCGGCACATGCACCATTTTGATGTGTATCTGTCGATGACAATGGCATCACATCTGTACCCCTTGTTGGTGTGGAGTGAGGCCATCACTGAATAATTGTACTTGGCTAATATCATTGAGCCCGGCGACAGGCGCAACACTTGGATTGAGTGGGTAATGTGAGCCGCTATAGCGTAATAGGTGTTGGTTAGGTTGTGCGCCACCACCACTGACAAATAGTACTAAATCACGCCAACCATGCTGCGCGTTTTTACCGAGATTGAGTGGCGTATTGACTAGCGTAATACGGCTATTGAAGTGCCATTGTTGGTCATTATTGGCAAAAATCAACAGAGTACAGCCACCTGAACCACACCAATCGAGTTGTACCAGTAATTCAGGTTGGTTATCACCATTTAAATCATAAGTGAGCCAGCGATAGCGGGTGTTTTCTGGGTCAATGTTTTCTGCCTTGAAATAGTCACGCAGAGCGCGGTCGACTTTAGGATTAAATTCTGCTGATGAAGGAATGGCTTGGCTGATTAAGTTGCTACCTTGTTGAGCCGATGAGATCTCAGGTGATTCCGCCTTAAACAAGACTAAACCACCATCGGCAATCGGATAAATAATCTCGCCGACTTTTTCTTTATTCGCGCTTAGCTTATCACCATCACGAGTAAATAGACGTTCAGAGAGCAAAGGTTGCTGCTGGTGGTGGGTCATTACCACTTGGACTTGGTTGGCATTGAGTTGTTGCCAATAACCTCGCTCAACAGAGCCATTGCTGCCATCCGCATATTGATATGTCGTTGTGGCGGTATGATCAGCTTTTACATCTAATTTAATGCTAAAGGTGCTGTTTTGGGTTGATGCTGCTTGGTAGCTTCCAACCCAGCTTTGGGTTGCATCAGCGTTAGACAGGGTCGCACAGCCATTATAGTTTTTCCCATCAATGACTAAGTTCGCGCTCCAGCCATACAAGCTATCGCTCATGCCGTCAGAACAGCTGCGCACATTGAGCTCTAGCTGACCTTGGTCAAAATCGTAGCGACGACGGTTGGGCTCAATGCGTGAGGTGGTGATTGGAAAATCTTGCTTTGCGCCTCCCATAGGCTGAAAGCTTAAATGAGTCGGAGTGAAATCTAATGACCAAAAAGGTTCATTGCCAAAGGCGCGGGTATTTTGCGTTTTGCGTTCACATCTATGAGGGTTTTCAGCGGTAAGCATATTGACCTTATCAACCACAAAACGGGCGGTGTAGTCGGCGTCAAAGCCTTCGTTCCCCGAGGTTTCTAAGTGGCCAATCATCTCACCATACATAGGCTGGTAAGGTGTATTGGTGAGTTTAATACCCTGTTGGAATTTATCATTATCCAGCGATAGCCAGTATTGTTGTTCACTGCCACAGGGCTGAATGGAACTGACTTCATGACCCAGGATCACTTCGCCACGCATAATGAACGTTTGCGGTTTGATGGAGTTCGGTTGGTCTAAACTGGCATTTGCTTGTTGTGTTTTCGCCGATGCAAGCTCAGAGCTTGTGTCGAACATTGAACAAGCTTGTAGTGCCAGTAGGCTGGCGATTGCGACTGGGGTTCTCAGCGCCTTCATGTTTATCTTCCTTATACGAACTGTCATCAAGAGCTATTATGGCTGGTTATTGAAAACTGAACCAGATCTCTTGGTTATAGACAGCGAACGATAGGGAAAAGTTGCCGATAACGGAAAGGGAATGAACGGTTAGAGAAAATGGTTGCGATAAAAACAAAAAAGGCAGCCTGAGCTGCCTTTTGATCACTAATGAGCGATTTAGAACAAATGTTCACGCAAGTAATGGGCAACCGCATCATCGGCGTTGCTACCAATCACTTCATTATTTGGTAGTGCTTGTTTAACGCGTGGGTGTGAGGTTTCCATAACTAAGCCTTTACCGGCCATTTGTAGCATTTCGACATCGTTCATTCCATCACCAAAGGCAATGCAGTTTTCTAGTTTGAAGCCCATCGATTCTGCGACAGCTTGAAGAGCATCTCCCTTTGATACGTCTGCAGCCATCACTTCTAAACACCAAGGTGTTGAGAACGCGATATTCAGTTTATCGCCAAACTTTTCATTCAACTTTTCCTCAAACGAGACGAGGTACTCATGATCTTGCGCTGGATGCGTGAAGAACAATTTTGCCACACCTTCAGTCGGTGGGTTGTTGATATCAAAGAGTGTGTAAGTAAAGCCAGAGTCTTTGTGGTATTCACGTAGCGTTTCATCGTCACGATCTAACATCCAATCATCATTGCGGTAAAGATGAATAAAAATCTCTGGATCCTCCTTGATCGTTTCGATCACCGATGGAATCAATTCTGCTGGAACGTTGTTGCTGTACATCAACTGATTTTGTTGATCATGTACGCGAGCACCGTTGGCCGTAATCATGTACGCCGGAATACCCACTTGTTCACGGATACTGGCAACGTCGACATGGTGGCGGCCCGTCGCAAAGATAAAGGTGTAGCCTTTGTCGTGCAGATCTTTCAATGTCTGTTTAGAAAAATCACTAAGCTGGTGGTTTGGCGCGAGAAGTGTGCCATCAAGATCTGAAGCGACTAATTGAAAAGGAGTGTCTTTGCGTGTGGTGGTCATATTGCCCTCATTTGAACATACAGCGGCAACACGAGAAATCGTATTGCAGAATGCTCAGTTTACTTGAATTTAGTGACAAAAAAGAGGGTAAAAAAATAACACGCCTTTTCCTTATTTAGTCGAGCTTAGATCAATGTTGGGCAAAGAAATCCAAAGTGGTTTGTAACGTTTGGTTTCGGTACTCGTCACGCTCAAACAACAACTCATGGCGGGCATGATGAACAATCTTCATTGCACAGTGAGAATTGGTTTTGGCCAGCTTCTTAATAAAGCGGATCTGAGCCGGGTTGGAGACGACGCGATCATCGCCAGCTTGCAGCAATAAAAACGGTATCTTTATTTGCCTTGTAAGCAGCAGGCATTGTTTGCATGCCATTATACTTTGCCACACCCAACGTGTACTCGCGCCGCCAACTTGTAATTGTGGTTGCGTGTCATATAGCTGACGAAACCATTGGTAGCGAATAGGGCTTTGGCTGAGTAAGTTACCATCAAAAGGTTTTGCGTAGTAAGGTACTTGGCCTGGTGCATAGTTAGGTTGGCTGTGCAATGCGGTGAGTAATTGGCTGAGAATCATCGCGATCGGTTTTAAATACCATTTTAGATTCATACCAAACATCGGCGCCGTTGCGGCCATGGCATCAAACGGTTGTTCATGATGGGTTTGCACGTAACGAGTGATGATGTTCCCCCCCATTGAGTGCCCCAATAGATAACGTTTTTTATAGTGGTCTAGATCGAAGTGTTTCACCATTAAAGCCAAATCATCGACATAGTCATCAAACTCGTCGACGTAACCGATGTCATGGTTGGCAACTAAACGGTCTGATAGTCCCTGGCCACGATGATCATAGGCATAGATGTTGTAACCTTGCTGAAATAGGTCAAAGAACAATTCTTGATATTTATAGGTACATTCAATACGGCCATTTACAACTACAATCGCTTTAGAGTGCTTTTTTGAAGTGAGCGAAACCCAGAAAAGCTGGCGCTTATCAGAGGTCTTAATGAAGCCTTCATCACGAGTGTGCCATAAGGCGGCAACTTCGTTATTGATTGCTTGCTCAAAATGGGACTCTTGAGTATAACGAGGCTGAATGATTGCGCTCTCTGTAGTCATGTTTGGTTGGCCCTAACGTCTTTTGGGTAGTACAACGAGTTTAAATTATGTGTGGCTAACGCTGTTTAGTCGAGAGGAAATACCATGGATCTGCATGTTTGGTTCGCTTATATCGTGACAGCGATTGTTTTTAGTCTTGCGCCCGGCTCAGGTACCGTGAATTCCATCAGTAATGGTTTAAGTTATGGAACGCGTAAATCATTAGGTGCAATTGTTGGTCTGCAAATTGGCTTGGCTTTTCATATTGTACTGGTGGGTGCGGGTATTGGTGCTCTGGTGGCTCAGTCTGCGATGGCATTTACGGTAATAAAGTGGGTAGGGGCCGCTTACCTAGTTTGGCTTGGTGTTCAGAAATGGCGTGATCAAGCCAGTTTGTCGACCAACAATACCGATCTACAACTCAGTGGCTGGCATTTAATGCGTAATGCGGTATTGATTAACTTAACCAACCCGAAATCTATTGTCTTTTTGGTGGCTCTTTTTCCGCAATTTATTGATCCAACCAAGCCGCAAGTGGTGCAATTTGCGATACTAGGCGCAACAACTGTGGTGATCGACGCAATTGTGATGCTGGGTTACACCACTTTAGCATCACAAATGGGACGCTTCATTCGTTCTGAAAATGTAATGGGTAAGATCAATAAGGTATTCGGTTCCATGTTTGTTGGATGTGGGGCATTATTGGCGACAGCCAAAGGTTAAATAGCTGATAATAATGATAATATAGTGGGTTAATGAAACATACTTATGTGGCAAGGCAACCAATACTGAACGCACGGCGGCAAACCCTAGGGTATGAGCTGCTGTTTCGTGATGGTGAAAAAAATGCCTACCCTGCTCATGTGGAATCAAACCGTGCGACTTATCGTCTAATTGCTGAAAATTTTTTGAGCATTGGCACTAACCCTGTCATTGCTCATTCCCGCTGTTTTGTCAATTTCCCTTATCAGAGCCTTATTCGCCGCCTACCTCTCTCGTTACCAAAAGACAAAATCGTCATTGAAGTACTAGAAACTTGCCAACCTACCGATGAATTGTATGCTGCTGTTCGCGAGTTGCGGCAACAAGGCTATCTGCTTGCATTGGACGATTTCGTTTATAGTCGTGAGTGGGAGCGTTTTCTTCCCTTAGTCCATATTGTCAAAATAGACATTTCTGCTATGGGATTAGACAACGCCTGCCAATTTGCTCGTCAACGACTTGCCCAAGGTAGCAAGCGTAAATATTTAGCGGAGCGTGTCGAAACCGAGCAAGAATTTACCGCTGTACGTGAAGCGGGTTTTCATTTCTTTCAAGGGTACTTCTTTAGCAAGCCAGAAATGGTACGACAACGCTATGTGAGCCCAGAACAATTGATAGCGATGGAGTTGTTTCGCGAGGTGTGCCAGACCGAGGTGAATTTTGACCGTGTCGAACGTATCGTAGCGAAAGATGTCACGCTGTCTTACAAGCTGCTGCACTTTGTAAACTCGCTATCGGAAAGATTAGAGGTTTCGATTTCCTCATTTCGTCAGGCTTTAATTTATTTGGGCCAAGACCGATTGAAAATGTTTGTCTCGCTGGCGGTGGCTTCTTTTGTTTCTACCAAAAAGCCCCGAGAGTTGTTTAACCTTTCTCTGCAGCGGGCGCAGTTCTGCTCTTTGATGTCGAACACTAACCCGTTTCAACAACAGCAAGACCAAGCGTTTCTCATTGGCTTGTTTTCCATCTTAGACGCGATGTTTGATCTTTCTATTGAGCATTTAGTCGATCAACTTCCTTTGAACCAAGCGATTAGGCTTGCTTTACTTGAGCGTAAAGGCCCTTACGGCATTTTGTTAACTATCGAAGAGTGTTATGAAAAAGCCGATTGGCAAGGGATGCAAGAAGCGTGTGAGCTGCTCAATTTATCCATGGATGATGTGATGATAAAAATCGCAGAGGCTCAAAAGTGGAGCCAAACCATTCAACAAGTTAGTTAAGTCCTCCTCCCTCTGAGAAAATGAATTATTTATGACAAGACGTTTCTCGCTCTTGATCAAAGTAAAAAAATAAACCAACATATACGCATATCCATATATGAGTATATTTATGCTACCTCACCAGTTTTTCAAATTACTTTCCGACGAGACTCGAGTGCGTTGCTTGATGCTTATCATACGAGAGGAATGCCTTTCTGTAGGTGAACTGACGCAAGCGCTGCAAGAGAGCCAACCAAAAATATCACGTCACCTTGCTCAATTACGTTCTAGTGGCATCTTGATTGATGTGCGCCAAGGGCAATGGGTGTTCTATCGTCGTGCGGCTGACCTTCCGGGATGGATGAACAAATTGATTGATGACTTGGTGGCTTCAAACTGTTTAAAAACTGAGTACCAACAAGACATCGATAGACTTAACGCGATTCAGGCTCGTCCTGTTTGCTGCCAATAAACATAGAAAGAGACTCGATTATGACTATTAAAGTAGGGATTAACGGATTCGGCCGTATTGGTCGTCTTGCACTTCGCGCTGCATTCGACTGGCCAGAGTTGGAGTTTGTTTTGGTGAACGATGTTGCGGGTGATTGCCATACTCTGGCGCATTTACTTGAGTTCGATTCAGTTCAAGGTCGCTGGGATCACGAGGTTACGGCGGAAGGCGATGAGATGTTGATAGCAGGGCAGCATATCAAAACTACACGTGAGAAAGAGATTGATGCCGTAGATTGGTCAGGCTGTGACGTGGTGATTGAAGCGACCGGAGTACACCGTAAAATTGCATTTCTAAATCAATATCTTGCACAGGGCGTGAAGCGCGTTGTGGTTTCTGCGCCAGTGAAAGAAGAGGGGGTGGCGAATATTGTTGTGGGTGTGAATGATGAGATTTTTAATCCTGATCTACACCGTATTGTGACCGCTGCGTCATGCACAACCAACTGTATTGCACCGATCGTTAAAGTGATCCATGAAAAATTAGGTATTGAGCAATCGGCTTTTACCACTATTCATGACTTAACCAATACGCAAACCATTTTAGATGCGCCGCATAAAGATCTGCGTCGTGCACGTGCTTGTGGCATGAGTCTTATCCCCACGACAACTGGTTCTGCGACGGCGATTGTGGAAATCTTCCCTGAATTAGCAGGCAAGATTAATGGTCATGCAGTCCGCGTTCCTCTGGCGAATGCCTCACTAACCGATATCATTTTCGATGTGAAAAGCGATACGACAGCGGAAGAAGTGAATGCTTTACTGAAAGAAGCTTCGCAAGGTGAACTGCAAGGTATTCTAGGTTTTGAAGAACGCCCATTAGTTTCGATTGATTATAAAGGCGATCAACGTTCAACCATCGTGGATGCGCTCTCGACCATGGTTGTTGGTAAGCGCATGGTGAAGATCTACGCTTGGTATGACAATGAAATGGGTTACGCAACTCGCACGGCGGAGCTCGTTCGTACGGTCGGTTTAGCATAAGGAAACAATCATGACACATTCAGATTTAGCTCACCCAACATGGCAACTTGACGTTGCAGAAGGCGCACTGATCTTAACCCCTTGCCCGGGTACTAAAGATGCTTCTTTATATGAAAGCTTAGAACAACTGAAAGCGCAGGGCGTCGAAGCAATTGTGACGGCGTTGGATTATAAGGAACTAGCAGAGAAAAACGTTTCCCAGCTTGGATCGTTAACTCAAGAGCTTGGTATGCAGTGGTTTCAAATTGAAATCGAAGATGATTGCGCGCCAGACGGTAACTTTATGAGCAAATGGCAAGCAGCTTCTCCAGCATTGCAAGCGATTGTGGATAAAGGCGGCAAAGTGGCGATGCACTGTATGGGCGGTTCTGGCCGTACCGGTTTGCTTGCCGCGCATCTATTGCTTGAGCGTGATTGGGCATTGGATGAGATCGTTTCACAAGTTCAAGCCTTACGTCCTGGCGCATTTACTAAGCCAGTGCAAATTGCGTATATCGAGCAGGTTGCTCAAGGCGAATAACCGCTTGTAGGGCTTTTGGAACATGGGTAACCCAAAGCTCTTTTTAATAAATAAACAAGGTGAGTTATGTTTGCCAATCTAAGTAAAAGTGTTCGCCAATATATGTTGGTGACATTTAATTACTGGAACTTCACCGTCACGGATGGCGCCCTGCGAATGTTAGTGGTGCTTTATTTCCATGATTTGGGATACAGCACGCTAGAGATCGCTTCGCTATTTCTTTTCTATGAATTTTTCGGTGTCGTCACCAATTTGATTGGTGGTTGGTTGGGGGCAAGATTGGGTTTGAATAAAACCATGAACCTTGGCCTAGGGATGCAGATTGTAGCGTTAGTGATGCTTGCAGTACCCAATGCATGGTTAACCATCCCTTGGGTAATGCTGGCTCAAGCAATGTCCGGTATTGCCAAGGATCTTAATAAAATGAGCGCCAAAAGCTCAATTAAGAGTTTAGTCCCCGATGATCAGCAAGGCGCACTGTATAAGTGGATCGCCCTTTTGACAGGTTCAAAGAATGCACTGAAAGGTGTGGGCTTCTTTGTCGGTGGTTTACTGCTTTCGCTGGTGGGGTTCCAAGTCGCGGTCTTACTAATGGCAGGGTTACTTGGTTTGGTGTTGATTGGCAGCCTGTTTGGTTTAGAGCGCGATATGGGCAAAGCGAAAACTAAGCCGAAGTTTAGTCAGATTTTTTCTAAATCTGAACCGATCAATATTCTGTCTGCCGCACGAATGTTCTTGTTTGGTGCCCGTGATGTGTGGTTTGTGATTGCGTTGCCAATCTATTTAGGTAGCGTGTTTGGTTGGTCACACCTGTGGGTTGGTGGCTTCCTCGCATTGTGGGTGATTGCTTATGGCTTTGTTCAAGGCCTCGCGCCTAAGATTACCGGAAAAGCGCAAGGGCGAGTTCCTGATGGTAGTGCGGCTTTTGCTTGGGCTGCACTGCTGGCGGTGATCACTGCTGGTATTGCTTATGCAGTACAAATTGGTTGGCAGCCACAATTCGTGATTGTGGTGGGTTTGATGATTTTTGGTGCGGTTTTTGCCGTTAATTCATCACTGCATTCTTACCTGATAGTGAGCTATGCAAAAGGCGATGGCGTGTCATTGGACGTTGGTTTCTATTATATGGCTAATGCGATGGGACGTTTAATTGGTACCGTTCTTTCTGGGTGGGTATTCCAAATGGCAGGCTTGTCAGCGTGTCTTTGGGTCTCTTTTGCTTTCTTAGCCATCACTACGGTGATTTCAATAAAGCTACCGAAGCTGAACCCGGCTTCAGCCTAATCTGCTCGATTCGAGCATGCTTAGCATGGCTCCCTTACTAAAAGCTGACTAAACCGTAACGTATCTTTGGTTTAGTCAGCTTTTTTATTGCTATATTCAATAGCATAACCTTCCTATTTGATGATTTTATGAGAGAACGCGTTCGCTGTTTTGACCTTTTGCGCTGTGTTGCTGCGATTGCGGTTATTGCTATTCATGTTTTGGCACCATATCGCAACGAGTTAGGAGTGATCCCTTTTGACCAATGGGCAAGCGCGGTTTCGATAAACAGTATCAGTCGTTGGGCGGTGCCCGTCTTTATTTTGATCACTGGGGCGTTAATGCTCAGTGATAAGCGTGATTTTGAATTGGGTTACTACGTGAAAAGACGCTTGGGTAAGGTGTTAGTGCCTTTTCTCGTTTGGTCGCTGTTTTATGCCTATTTGTCGGGATGGTCATTGGCTGGCTTTGATGCTCAAGAGGCACTTAACGTTCTTGAACAAAGTCCATCACACGCGACTTACTACCACTTGGGCTTTTTCTACTATTTCATCCCACTCTATTTTGTTATCCCCTTCTTTCAGTGGGCAGTAAAACGAGGTCACGACGAAGCAATTTTTGCTTTTGTGGGTATATGGTTGCTCACCACTATGTTGTACCTATTTAAGATTGATGGCCCATGGAGTGCTCAAATGTGGCTATACAGCGGTTACTTACCGTTGGGATATTTGCTGTATAAGAAATTACCGCTCAATCCGCTGAGCGTGATGATTGCCACTTGGCTTGGGATCTTTGCCTTAATGCTCACGGTGTGGATGGTGATCGCAAATAGCGTTGAAGCGGGGCAGTACACGGTTGGTCGTTGGCTATCGTACAAAACGCTTAATGTTGTTTTAGCCGCGAGTATGGTCTTTGTTATCTGTCGATATTTGAGTGATAAGCTGTCTCAGCGCAGTTATGACGTGGTTGCGTTTATCAGCCAATATAGCTTGGGGATTTATCTGCTTCATCCGATTTTTTTATGGCCGATGAAAGCATTGGGTTGGCATCAAGGTAATCCGTTATGGGTAATCCCACTGTGGGTTCTGATCTGTGGCATTGGCGCGCTAGGATTAAGTTGGTTGTTAGCGCGCTCGAAAAAGACAGCGTGGTTATTGCCGTAGCATTAGTGCCGCAGGCTTAACGTTTCATGGCAAAGTGTAGAAACTTATCACCCTGATAGGTCAAAGTACCTTTATCTCCAGGATTAAGCGCTTGAAAGTAGTGAATACCCACTTGAAACTCACGCTTAGGGCCGATTTTGCCTTTCTGCACGTAGATCCAATACTCTTGATCGTCTTGGCCGGGCTGTGCTTCGTCGTTTGAGATAGCCTGTTTATCGAGTATCGTGACATTCACGGTTTGTTCTGGCGCATCTTCACCTTGCATGTGACGACGATAGAAATTAGTGAAGACCCAACCGGCAAGTAAGCCCAGTAGTGCAATAGCGAAATAAAGTGAAATTGGCATTAGTTCCTCCCCGTGAACTCAGTATGCATTCTAGCTACTTTTTCACAGGGATGTTGGCTATGCTCTGAGATATAAACCACATATTGTGGATGTGACAAATAGAACTTCGATCCACATCACAAGCTATTGATGATTTGCTCGTTAATCTAGCTAGGGATTAACCGATCGTTTGGTATTATTTTTATTGCAACTTGTTCATTTTGAACATAAATAGGAATTGGAGAGTGAAGTTAATTAACAGGGAGAGAATGGATGTCTGATATTGATAGTGTCGTAACTCGCACGCGAAAAATCGAGCATCTCCTGAGATCACAGTACCATGCCGAAGGGAAGGGTCTTCATCAGTTAATCACCAGCTGTGAAGAGCGCTTGCCTCACAATGTGGTTGGCAAGCTTCGCTACATTGCGACGATACGTAATAAAGTCGTGCATGAGTATGATTACAAGCTCGACAGTCGCCGTAAATTTCTGACGGTGTGTGATGAGTGTGAAAAAGAGCTGACGCCTAGAAGTAGCCGCTTTATTTGGCGGGTCGCTATCTCACTCATGACCTTAATCACGCTTGCTGCGATGCTGTTCTACTATGCGCATTGGGATGTATTATCTAACCATTTCTAGTAATCACGGGCGAAGTGGTTAAATTGGTAAGTCATGAACTATGACTGACTTTTCGGCATAAGTAGAAAAGTTAGCCGATTAACGCCTGTTTTCGCAGCTAAAATCAAAAAGGGACGCCATTGGCGTCCCTTTCTTTTTTTGTATTTGACTTAGTACATCATTGGCAGAGTCATTAGGCCAACGACAACGGCGATCATTACAAGTCCTTGTTTTTGTGAAGAAGTAATCATAACTCTGCTCCTTTGCTGTGATGTTAGTTACTATGCTTTACAGAATAGCAGGTTTTTGTTGGGTTGATCAAGTTAGATCTTGAAAATGCCCATAAAAAACAAATTTATGGTGTCGATTTTAGCGGTTTATGGGCGTTATAAGCTTGTTGTGCTGGTCGTTTTTTGAGTGCTTTTTTTATGCCACATAAGGAGGTTTTGGTTTTAAGTTGTTGTTTTTTATTGATTTAAAAATTGAACATAAAACGCTCAATAAGATATTGTCTATTTTTGATGTATTGGTGGTAATTGCTTGGCGTAGTTTTCATTTGTTTCTATTTCTCATTGGATGAGAGTCGTTTTTGAGATTAATTCTCACTAGTTGAAGGTGGTTTTAGCATTCTGAAAGGTGGAATTTATTTTATTGGTTCATCTTCGCTGTGGTTCTGATGCTGATTCAAAATTGTTTTAATGTAAGGTGTTGTTATTTAATTGGTTTTATATTGGTTCTTTAGTTTATCTTATTTTTGTGATGTTAAATTTTATGGTTTTTGTGCGTTGGGCTGTCTTTGATGGAGCAAGTAGCCTAATCAAGGCTATTTTTTGTCATGGCGGTGACAGATAAATAGCAAATGAACACTAAGTGGATGAATCGTAATCAAGATCCAACTTTTGTTCTTGGTTGGTAGACAATTTAAGCGTCGCGCCTAAACTGAGCCTTCGAATTAGATAGAGGTGTTGTTATGTGGAGCTGGCTTGCTGTCGCGTTATCTGGATTCATCACGAGTTCTGCCTGTGAAAGTCATCAACGCAAAACCGCAGTATTTTTTTCGGCTTTTTCACTGTTGCTGTTATTGGTCATGCTTTGGAGTCAAGATGGCTTGGTTGGGCAACTTGAGTGGTGGATATCACTCGGGCTAGTGATTTCTATGTTAGCGGATGGGCTGTACATTTCTAAGCGCAGTCAACGCATCTGTTTTGCTAGCTTTATTGCCGCTCAGCTTTGTTATAGCACCGCTTTTTGGCTACAGCTTTCCGGCCAAGTTGTGTGGTGGTTGGCGGCGATGTTGCTTGCAATGGGTATTGTGGCCTTTTTCTTACTATTACCAAAAATCGACCGACTTATTTTCCCTGTCGTGATCATGGGGATGGTCTTACTGCAATTGAATTGGGTCACTGGTGAGTTGTGGTTGTTGCAACACACTCATCAAGCCTTATTGGCCTTCTTAGGTAGCCTGTCATTAACCATTTCAGCCACGCTATTGGCTATTCACGATTATCGGCAGCCGCTTGTTGCCGGGCGCTATCTGATTTCGGCCAGCTATTTGCTTGCTCACAGCTTGATTGTGGCCTCATTCATTATCTAATGGGTTGATTGCAACGCTGTGCAACATTGAAGTCTCTGGGTTGATTGTTGAACACGGATTGTTGCCCTCATCCTTTTCCCTTATGCTTGGCGCCGATTTATAAAGACTAACTTCAATATAAAGGTGCTAAGCATGAGTAACGAAATCCACGCTCACAAAGTGTTAAATCTATTACGCGAAAAACCAATGACTAAGCAAGAGCTGAGTGATGCAGTGAGTGAGCAATTTGGCGAGCAGGCTCAGTTTCGTACCTGTAAGCAGGAAGGCTTTCAGTTTGATACCTTGTTCGACTTTTTCCTTCAGCGTGAAAAAATCATCGAAGTAGAGGGTAAATGGACAATTAATGTTGAGCGTGTTTGTGGACACTAATTCGTTATCTAATTAGATAAAAACACGACGAACAAAGCTTAAATAGAGCGAATCGTTAGGGAAGTCGCTATACTTCGCCGACTAAATTTTGGAGGGGAAGGAATGGAAATTTTGTCTGCAGCGACCATGCTGTTTTTAATTATGGATCCGCTGGGAAATTTACCCATTGTTCTGTCGATTCTTAAGCATTTGGATCCAAAACGTCGCCGTAAGGTGCTGATGCGTGAGCTCTGTTTTGCGCTAATGATTCTAATGTTGTTCTTGTTTGCCGGTAAGAGCATCATGAGCTTCTTACATGTACAACCGGAAACGTTGAGCATCTCAGGCGGCATTATCCTGTTCATCATTGCGATCAAGATGATTTTTCCGAGTGGTGGCAGCATTACAGGGTTGGCGGCAGGTGAAGAGCCATTCATTGTGCCTATGGCGATCCCAATGCTCGCTGGCCCGTCAGTGATTGCAGCTATCTTGTTGTTATCTAGCCAGTATCCAGATCAGTTGCTTGAGTTGTCGGCAGCGGTTTTACTGGCGTGGGGCGCGACGTTTTTTATCCTGATGTTCTATGGTTTCTTCCATCGCATTTTGGGTGAGCGCGGCTTAAAAGCCGTTGAGCGTTTGATGGGGTTACTGTTGGTGATGCTATCGACTCAAATGTTCCTTGATGGTGTAAAAAACTATCTGGCTTAGGCAAGTCAGTGGTGTCATACCGTGCTGTTATAAAAAACGCCGCTCTTTTGAGCGGCGTTTTGCTATCGATAGTTTAGAGATCTTGTTGCGATAATGACCGTAAGGAAATGCTTACATCATGTGCTTGCGACGAATGTCGAGCAAAGCAAAAATACCAAAAATAAGAATCGACCATCTTTCCCAACGACTCATTTTGACTTTGTCGCCAAAAGCACCAATGAAGATCAGCATTTGTAGACCGTGCATCATGAACAAAAATGCCGCCATAATATAAAGGGCAATCGCCGCTTTACCCGGGAAGGGCATGAAAATATTCAGCAGCAAAATAAACCACACAAAACCAATAGCGGCTTTGGCTAATAAAATTAATACCTTCATATCATGTCCTTATTCTGATTGGCGGTGGTAAAGGCGGAAGCTGACTTGTCCGGCTGTTTTCTCTCGGTGTAATTGCCAGCTCTCAGGTAAGCCTTCAATGGCTAATTCTTTTTCCGTTTCAATATAAATCATCGCGTCATCGGCTAACCAGCCATTTTGCTCTAACAGAACTACAGCTTCACTTAACAGACCCTTACGGAAAGGCGGATCGATGAATACGACGTGATGCGGATTTCCCGGTTGCTGTAAAAAGCTCAGCGCATCGGTATTTTTTGCCGAGATGTTGGTGGCTTTTAGCGCAGTAATATTTTGCTGTAACTGCTTAAAGGCGGCTGGATTTAATTCAATCAAGGTCACCATTTCTGCTTGGCGTGATGCTGCTTCAAATCCGAGGCCACCAGAGCCGGCAAAAAGATCCAAACATTTAGCTTGTGGTACATCTTGTGCTAACCAATTAAAGACGGTTTCTTTTACGCGGTCAGTAGTTGGTCGAAGCCCTTCAGCATCGTGTACAGGCAACTTTCGTCCACGCCATAAGCCGCTAATAATGCGAATAAAGCCGGTGGAAGGTTTTTTTTGTGATGTGTTTTGCTGGCGACGTCTTTGCATAGATTTTTTGACCGCGAATAAAGTGATACTATACCCAGTCGCTCAGCGATTACGCCTGAGTACAGCCAAATTTCATAGATGACAAAGTGTAACCTTAAATCACGCTTGGCGTAGAGACTTTTCACACTGTTGTCATGTTTCTTTTCCATCTTGCCAGAGGGTGGTGGAGAAGTTTGAGAGTTAATTAAGACAATCTAGGATAGCCCCAGATGACGGAAAAAAAGAAGCGTGGATTGCTCTCTTGGCTTGGTTTCGGTGACGAAGAGCAAGTTAAGCAACCCGCAGAAGAACAGCAGGTAGAACAACCACAGCCAGAAGTGGTTGAAGAACAACAAAACGATGCAGAGCAAGACATTGTTGCTCAACAAGTGGTCGAGGTTGAAACTCGCCCAGAAGCAGAAGCAGAAGCAGAAGCAGAAGCAGAAGCAGAAGCAGAACAGCCTGTGACGCCACGAGTGGTTGAACAGGAAAAACCAACGGAAAGTTTCTTTGCTCGCTTGAAGCGCAGCCTTGCGCGAACTAAAGCGAATATTGGCGCGGGTTTCTTTGGTTTGTTCAAAGGTAAGCAGATCGATGACGATTTGTTTGAAGAGTTGGAAGAGCAGTTATTGATCGCAGATGTCGGCATGGAAACCACCATGAAGATCATCAATAACTTAACTGAGAAAGCCAGCCGCCAAGATTTGAAAGATGGCGAAGCTTTATATGGTCTTCTTAAAGATGAAATGGCGGAGATCCTTTCACACGTTGAGAAGCCACTTGATGTTAATAATGGCAATACGCCATTTGTCATTCTAATGGTTGGTGTGAATGGTGTGGGTAAAACCACCACCATTGGTAAATTGGCTAAGCAGTTCCAAGCTGAAGGCAAAAAAGTGATGCTAGCTGCAGGGGATACGTTCCGTGCTGCGGCAGTTGAACAATTGCAAGTTTGGGGCGAGCGCAATGACGTTCCTGTGATTGCTCAGCATACTGGTGCTGACAGTGCATCAGTGATTTATGATGCGATTGAAGCGGCGAAAGCGCGTGGCTACGATGTGGTGATCGCTGATACTGCGGGTCGTTTACAAAACAAAGCCAACCTGATGGAAGAGTTGCGTAAGATTGTTCGAGTGATGAAGAAGATTGATGACTCTGCACCACATGAAGTGATGTTAACGCTTGATGCAGCGACGGGCCAAAATGCAATTAGCCAAGCCAAACTGTTTAGTGACGTCGCACCGTTAACCGGTATTACATTGACGAAACTTGATGGCACGGCAAAAGGTGGTGTGATCTTTGCGCTTGCCGATCAATTCCAAATTCCAATTCGCTATATTGGTGTTGGCGAAGGCATTGATGACTTGCGTCCGTTTGAGACACAAGAATTTATCGACGCATTATTTAGCCGAGAAGATTAACGAGCTGTTAGCGAGAGGAATGACGGGTGATTAAGTTTCAGCAAGTGAGTAAGGCTTATCGTGGTGGTCGACAAGCTCTGCAAAAAGTCGACTTCCATTTGCGTCGTGGCGAAATGGCGTTTTTAGGTGGGCACTCAGGTGCCGGTAAAAGTACCTTGCTTAAGTTGATTTGTGCGATTGAGCGACCAACGGATGGCAAGATCAGCTTTAACGGCCATGACATCACCCGAATTCCTGGTAAGGATATTCCTCTATTGCGTCGTAATATCGGCATTGTTTTCCAAGACCACCGTTTACTGATGGATCGTACCGTGTTTGATAACGTGGCACTGCCAATGCGAATTGAATCGATCTCGGAAAATGAAATTAAACGCCGTGTATCAGCGGCATTAGATAAAACCGGTTTGCTCGACAAGGCACGCTGCTTGCCAAGTCAATTGTCGGGCGGTGAACAACAACGTGTCGGTATTGCCCGTGCCGTTGTTAATCGTCCTACTCTGTTACTGGCTGATGAGCCGACTGGTAACTTAGATTCGGAACTCTCTAATCGCGTGTTGCGCTTATTGGAAGAGTTTAACCGTGCTGGGGTGACGATCTTACTCGCGACGCACGATGTCAATTTAGTCAATTCAAGACCGCAATATCGCCACATGGAGTTAAACCAAGGTTTCATGAGTGAGGTGGAAGATTATGGCCGCTAATACTCGTAATAAAAAAGCCACTCAAAAACATCAAGGTGTGGCACGCGATGGTTATTTTGCCATTCATTTTAAACAGGCCAAATCGTCACTTGCGGCACTGTGGTCACGACCGCTCGGTAATATTCTCACCTTGGCGGTGATCTCGATGGCACTGACCTTACCTGCCTCATTATATCTGCTAGGTAAGAACATTGCGGTGGCGACAACTAACGTTGCTGGCCCATCTCATGTGAGTGGCTATATTAAAGAGCAAACGCCTGAGCCACGCATCATGGTGCTGAAAGATGAGTTAGAAAGTCTGCCGGAAGTCGCTGAGGTTGACTATATTTCTCCGCAGCAAGGGCTGGATGATCTCAGCCAATACTCTGGTTTTGACCAAGCGATCTCACTGTTGGATGATTATGCTTTGCCTGGCGTATTAGTGATCACGCCTACCAGCGACGACAAACAAGCGGTGCAAGCGTTGGCGCAACGCGTGCGAGCAGAAGATGAAATCAGCGATGTACGTTTAGATGAAGATTGGTTTGCCCGCCTCGATGCGATCAAAAATCTGGTTGGCGGTATTGTAATGACATTGTCGGTATTGATGCTCGGTTCTGTATTTTTGATTGTCGGAAATACGTTACGTTTCAATGTACAAGCCAACAAAGATGAAATTCAAACCATGAAGCTGATTGGTGCAACAGATAGCTTTATTCTGCGTCCTTACCTCTATTCCGGTATGTGGTTTGGCCTACTGGGGTCGATAAGCGCTTGGATTCTTACCGCATTAATCACAATTCTGCTCAATAGCAGTGTTGAACAATTGGCGCTTCTGTATGATAGCCGCTTCCGATTAATCGGGTTGAGTTGGGATGAGTCCTTGCTGCTACTGATGTTAGGCACCTTCTTAGGTTGCTTAGCGGCGAAAGTATCAGCACAGCGTCATCTTAATGAAATTGAACCAGTCTAACCATTGGTTGTCCTATTTTTGCGTAAACTGAAACAAGAAAGTACACGCTACCGTATACTTTTTTGCTTGTATCGCCGTTTCGTTTATGCATAATAACTTCCCCCTGCTTGAAACCTGAGCATTTTAGGTCCAAGATTGACGGCGGAAAAAACACCTAATTCAGATCATAGATTGATGAGGAATTGAATGACTAACCAAGTGTATGCAATGGCTACAGTTTCCCAAGATAGCTTAGATAGCTACATTCGCTCAGTGAACAGCTATCCAATGCTGACACCTGACGAAGAGCGTGGACTGGCTGAGCGTTTGCATTACAACAGCGAAATTGAAGCGGCGAAAGGGTTGATCCTTTCACATCTGCGCTTCGTTGTTCACGTCGCTCGCGGCTACTCAGGTTATGGTTTGCCGATGGCAGATCTAATTCAAGAAGGCAACATCGGTCTGATGAAGGCGGTTAAGCGTTTTAACCCGGAAGTCGGGGTGCGACTTGTCTCTTTCGCTGTGCACTGGATCAAAGCTGAAATACATGAGTATGTATTACGCAACTGGCGTATCGTGAAAGTGGCGACGACGAAGGCGCAACGTAAACTGTTCTTTAATCTACGTAAGTCGAAAAAACGTTTAGGTTGGTTCAATAACGGTGAAGTTGAAACGGTAGCACGTGAGCTTGGTGTTGAGCCCTCTGAAGTGCGCGAAATGGAATCTCGTCTCGCGGCGCAGGATCCTACGTTTGAATTCAGTGCTGATGATGATGACACCGGTACTTCAATTACCGCTCCGATGCTTTATCTTGAAGATAAAGCTTCCGATGTGGCGGAGAATGTTGAAGCGGCGAACTGGGAAGCACACACCAACAATCGTCTGAGCCTTGCCTTAGCTAGCTTGGATGAGCGCAGTCAAAATATCGTTCGCTCACGTTGGTTGGTAGACAATAAAGCGACGCTACAAGAACTTGCAGAAAACTACGGCGTATCAGCAGAGCGCATTCGCCAACTAGAAAAGAATGCGATGAAAAAACTGAAGTTAGCTGTCGGCGAAATGTAGTTTTTCCGTAATCGAATCCCGAAAACCGAGATCCCTTGATCTCGGTTTTTTTATATCTTGATCGCTTTGAGCGATCATTTTTTTATCATTTGCCTGTGGGTAACTCTGTGATGAAATTCTTGGTTAGGTGTCAGAAAGCAGGGTGAATAAAGGCTTGAAGGGGGAATTGTCATTGGGGATATTATTTGTTTTACACACAAAAAGATAAGGATCATCACTACATATTGTGGATCGAATTTAACTAAAGCACTTTATCAACGTAATCCACAAACTTATCCACAAATGGTGAAGAAGTGATCGTAAGTGGATAACCTTATTCCCATCGTGTACTTGTTGAGCACTGGATAGGTTACAATGGCAGCAGATAACAATGAGAGAAGATAGAGAAAGTAAATGGACCAGTTTCAACATATTGATGTAATCGCCGCGCAAGAATTACTGCTACAGGGTGAGGCGCGTTTGGTGGATATTCGCGATCCGCAATCTTTTGCGTTGGCGCATGCAAGTCAAGCTTTTCATCTGACTAATGACAGCATGCTGGGGTTTATGGATGAGGTTGAGTTTGAGCAACCTATCTTAGTGATGTGCTATCACGGCATCAGTAGCCAAGGTGCTGCGCAGTATTTAGTTAACCAAGGATTTGAGCAGGTGTATAGTGTTGATGGTGGCTTTGACGCTTGGCAACGAGCAAGCCTTCCGGTCGCAACCAACTAGGATAGATTATGATCAGACTGATTTCTTTAAACCAGCCGCGCATGGCACAGGCATTTATCGACTATATGGCTTCACGCCAGATAGATATTAAGTTAATGCCAGAAGGTGAGGGTCAGTTTGCTTTATGGCTGGTGGATGATCAGCATCAAGTCGAAGCCGAAGCGGAATTGAAGATGTTTCTGAGCGAGCCGAACGATACTAAGTATCAGGCGGCTTCATGGGATATGGCTGAAAGCCGAACTAACCATTTCCGCTATCACTCGCCAAGTATGATGAGCATGATAAAAGCCAAAGCAGGCCCACTTACACTGGCGATTATGGCAGCCTGTATCGGTATCTTTATTCTGCAACAATTTGGCGCAGGTCAGCCGGTTTTCGACGCTCTGCACTTTCCTGCTTTTGCTGGTCAAGAGTGGCAGGTATGGCGTTGGGTCAGCCACGCCTTATTGCATTTCTCAATCATGCACATCGCATTTAACTTATTGTGGTGGTGGCAGCTAGGTGGTGATATTGAGCAGCGATTAGGTAGCGGCAAGCTACTACAGTTATTTGTCTTTTCTGCAGCACTCTCCGGAATCGGTCAGTTTTGGGTTGAAGGAGCCAATTTCGGTGGCTTATCTGGCGTAGTATATGCGTTAGTTGGTTACATTTGGCTGCTGGGATACCGTGCCCCTGAGAAAGGTTTATTGATGCCCAAGCCATTGATTGGCTTTATGTTAGTGTGGTTAGTTTTAGGTTTTGTTCAGCCATTTATGGCGATTGCCAATACCGCCCATCTAGTAGGCTTGCTGGCTGGTGTAATGCTTGGCTGGTTTGACAGCCGGAAGGTATAAGAGTTTATCTCTGTATTGGAGAATAAAAAAAAGCGGCGATGGCCGCTTTTTTATTGCTGCTACTTTTTGTCGCTTACTGATAAAGGTATTTGGTAAATAACAAATCAGCAATCACCGTTTTACCCGTTTCAGGTAACAAAATAGAGTTGAGTTCTTCGACTAAACTTTTGCGTAAGTCTTCTCGTCCTGCCAATGATTTAATCGTCTCTTCCGTTTGCTTACCCAATAACTCGATAACGGCATCGCGTATGAGTGGTTGGTGTTTCTCAATCAAAGGAAGATCGGCCTGATTGGCGACCATGATATCGATGCGAACCTGGATATAACCAAGGTCGTTTCCTTTGGTATAGAAGTTAGTGGTTAAGTCGGGCTCTAAAGTAAAGTATGCCAAACTCGGAGTGCCGGCTTGTTCTTCTGCGATTGCTGGTAGAGCAAAAACGAGGCAAAGCAGGGCAAATATTTGGGCTACGTAACGTTTAAACATATTTCTAACTTTTCTTTCTTCTGATCACGATACTCGAATCGTCTGAGTCTTGTTACAATAGAGCATCTATTTGTAGTGAATTTGAGTTAACCGCAATATAGTGTTAGTTAACGCACCAGATTGAAGCTTTATTGTACGCCGATAAAGCAACTTATTGAATACTAGTATGAATCAAATGATTGCGCTTTATCTGTCCGCACTGCGCCAAGTGGAATGGCAACAGCCTGAAAATTTTAACTTTCCTTCGCAGATTGCGAGAGAATGGCTTTTAGAACAGGGCTCATTGTCACGTTTGTTAAAAACTTATTGTCAACAATTGAACGTAGATCTACTTCATAACGATGTTGTGCTTGCGAATAAATTGAACGAGCAAGAAATAGCGCTGTTATCTCAAGAACAATGTTTGCTGCGTAAAGTGGTACTGAAAGGCGATGGTGAGCCGTGGATTTTAGGTCGAACCTTGATCCCACAATCGTCATTAACGGATCAACCCCATGATCTCACCCAGCAAGGTGAAATACCATTGGGTTTGACCGTGTTCAGTGTTGAAAATGTAGAACGCGACGCCTTACAAGTTGGCTGGGCGAAGACGCCCAATGGGCTCTGTTTAGCTCGCCGTTCTCGCTTATGGATGAACCACAAACCGATGCTGGTTGCCGAACTTTTTTTACTTAATGCCCCTATTTACGCCAAGGAGAGTGTGTAGATGACAACCGCGAAAGTGCGCGCCTATTGGCACTTGATGCGCATGAACAAACCGATTGGCACCTTGTTGTTGCTATGGCCGACCTTGTGGGCTCTGATCATTGCTGCGGAAGGCATCCCTCACCTTAACGTATTATTGGTGTTTATTCTGGGCGTGGTTTTGATGCGCGCTGCTGGTTGTGTGATCAATGACTTTGCTGATCGTAAAGTGGATGGTCATGTGGAACGCACGCAGCACCGCCCGTTGCCATCTGGGATGATCAGTGCGAAAGAGGCGGTCAGCTTATTTATTGCTTTGGCAGTGTTATCCTTCGTATTGGTCTTGACCATGAATCCGTTGACGATTCAGCTGTCATTTGTCGGAATTGGGTTGGCTTTTATCTACCCATTTATGAAGCGTTATACTCATCTACCCCAACTGTTTCTTGGTCTTGCATTTAGTTGGGCGATTCCGATGGCGTGGGCTGCGCAAACGAATGAGCTTCCACCGATCGTGTGGTTTGTATTTGTGATGAATGCATTGTGGACCATTGCTTACGACACGCAATATGCCATGGTTGATCGCAATGATGATTTAAAAATTGGCATTAAATCAACCGCCATTTTGTTTGGCCGCTTTGATAAAATGATCATTGGTGTCCTGCAGCTTGCCACCGTATTGATGCTGATAGCTTTAGGGATGTGGTATTCGTTAGGCGCGAGTTTTTATTGGGCAGTGTTGGCGGTAGGGGCCTTATTTGTATTCCAGCAGCACTTGATACGTCATCGAGATAGAACGCAGTGTTTCCAAGCCTTTTTAAACAATAACTATGTTGGAATGGCCATTACGATTGGTTTGTTAGTGGCATTTTGGTGATACGGATTGACGCTATCTAGCGAAGGTTTGAAGTGGTAGATATAGAAAAGGGCATCTTGGTAGATGCCCTTTTTTGTGCCTCATTCTGAGTGTGAAATCGGCTTAACTGGTGACTTGAACTGCTATTTTGTTACTCTGTGCAATCACACACTTCTTCGCACATTTCCGTTGCCTGACACACGCTCTCTTTAATCGTCAGTCGAACTTCCGGGTAGAGTAATGAGTACAACAACTCAGCCAGGGTGGTGGCTTTTTCAATATCACAATCCCCTTCATTATCAAGATACTCTTGCTGTTTTAGCGTGCTGAACATGGCTGAGAAAACACCTTTATCAAAGAACTCAGGTGCATTGATACCGTGTAAACGTCCTAAGCGCTGCGCAATATCTTGGCTCTTTATTTCAAGGTCTGTTTTACCCAGTTCAGGGATAGCGACCAGTAAATTAAGAGTAATTGAGTAACGCTGTAGAGTTTCAGAGATCGTGCGACCCAGTAGTACTAATACTTGAGAGTTACTTTGAATAAACTTCACTTGTTGATCTTCGATCGTGATTAACCCTTGGCGTGCGAGTTCATGCACGTAAGCTTCGACAGTTTGATCAAGCTTGTCATCAGCAATATTTAAGAACAGCTCTTGCTTTAGGAAAGGGTAGATCAAAGCCACATTAGCTTGGATTTGCGCTAAGCTCAGTTGCTGGCGACGTACCAACATCTGTGCAATGAGTGCTGGAATCGCAAACAAGTGAATGATGTTGTTGCGATAGTAAGTCATTAGGATTGATTGGTTACGATCGAGTGAGACGATCTCACCCATACTGTCCGCTTCAATAACAAACTTATCTAAAGATTCAGCATGCTTAACCAATACTTCCGCTTCTTCATTTGGCATGGTGAAGCTTGAAGAATAAGGCACTTGTTTAAGTAGAGACAGGTAACAGTCGACTTGCTTAACTAGGCTATCACGAGACAATGCGCGTTGACGTGAAGCAAGCAATGCAGTCGCACATAAGGTGAGTGCATTCGCAGCAGCAGCATCGTTGATGTGTGACATCATCTTCGTCGCAAGATCGTTAACCACAGGCGTCAGCCATTGTGGTTTGGTCGCACCCATCGGGTCGATATCTTTAGTCCACTCTGGCGCATGTTCATTTAAGTATTGATTGAGCGGGATTGGCTCACCAAAATTGACATAGCCTTGGCCAAAGTTACGCAGTTTACGAATCGTACGAAGTACCAAGCTGGCATTTTCTTTCTCTTTGCGACTGCCGCGTAGTTCTTTGGCGTAAGTGCCTACTTCCATTACGTGTTCATAACCGATATATACCGGTACTAAGGTGACAGGGCGGTTTAGGCCGCGTAGCATGGCTTGAATGGTCATTGCGAGCATGCCGGTCTTTGCTTGTAGCAAACGTCCGGTTCTTGAACGGCCACCCTCACTGAAATACTCCACCGAATAACCTTTAGTAAACAGCTCTGCTAAATACTCACGGAAGATGGTTGAGTACAGTCGATTGCCCTTAAAGCTACGACGGATGAAGAATGCACCACCGCGACGGAAAATAGGGCCTGCAGGGAAGAAGTTCAGGTTGATACCCGCAGCAATATGCGGTGGAACCATGCCTTCTTGATATAGCACGTAAGACAATAGTAAATAGTCCATGTGGCTACGATGGCAAGGTAGGTAAACAATTTCATGGCCATCTTGTGCCAGACGACGAACGGTCGCTGCATTGTTAATGTTTAAACCTTGATAGATTCGATTCCATAGCCAACCAAGAACTCGGCTACCATTTTTGATGAGCGAGTATGAGAAGTCAGCGGCAATCTCATCCATGATATCTTGCGCTTCTTTGCGCACTTTTTCGATCGGAATATCTTTGGCTAGCGCTTCATCGGCAATCGCTTTTTCAATCGCTTTTGATTTCATTAAGCGCTTAAATAACGCTTGGCGGTTTGGCAGACTTGGGCCTGATGCCGCGAGTTTTTGGCGCGAGAAGTGAATACGCGCAACACGGGCGAGTTTATGAGCGATCGATGCATCAGTGCCGTGCGAGTCGGCCATATAACGCAGTGAAACCACCGGGCTAAAACGGATTAAACAGTCACGACCAGCCAACAGTACCGCTTTGGCTTTTTGTGGGCCATTAAGGGATTGTAGATAGTTGGTCTGCTTGCCTTCTTTCTCTGGCTTGCGTCCCCACAGAACGGTGATTGGCAGGATCTGGATATCCAATTCGCTGTCTTCTTTATGCAGAGCCAGTAACTCTGAAAACAGCGCTATAGATTCACTTGGAACATCATTGTCATTGCCAAGCACGGTTTCACGTGAAGAGATAAATACAAAACGGCTAAAGCTTTTACCATTGATGATTAATGGTTCAAGAGGATCAGGCAAACCGAGCGCGATGACCTGTTTTTGTAGGCTGACAAGATCAACACTAGAGCGGTATGGCAATGCGTAAACAATAGGCTTGTTGACATCAATGCTATGGTCTTCAATTGGGTTTGAAGGGATAGCCGTTCCTTTTACCAGTACCGACAGTGGTAGCTTTAATAGAGAACGTGATAGAGAGCGTCCAGAAGACATAAAAGTTCGTTGCCTCAAATGAATTAATGAGCATAAGCACATTTCCAATTCTTTAAGTGTAGAAGTGGAGATATGCCCAAGCAGATTTTTAGCTGGCAAGGATACCAGAAACTGGTCGAACCTTTTAATTATTATTGGGTGCAAAAGCAGCAACATTCTGCTGATGTGGCCAATCCAACTGAACGATGAGAGAGAATAAGGTGTCACAGAAAACCAAACACGGATTTAAACGTCTATTTAATGCAACGCGCTTCTCTTATCAGGGTTTGCAAGCGGCATTTAAAACAGAAGCGGCCTTTCGAGAAGAGCTGATTTTAGCTTGCATTATGATCCCCTTGGCTTTTTGGCTTGATGTCAGTCAAATCGAGCGCATCTTGATGATAGCTTGTGTGGTGTTAGTGATGGTGATGGAATTGATCAACAGTGCAATCGAGGCGGTAGTGGATCGTATTGGTACAGAGCATCATGAATTATCAGGAAAGGCGAAAGATATTGGCTCAGCGACAGTGATGTTAACTATGCTATTAACCGTTTACGTTTGGGTTGAGATCCTCTTCTTGTAAGTTATTAAAAAATCATCAATTCGCTTTTCATTTGTCCACTTACTGGATATACTCACAGTGAACTGTATAAAAAGACAGGTGACTTATGAAGCCGTTAACGCCCCGCCAACAACAAGTTTTTGATTTAATTAAAAACAAAATTGAAGAGAGCGGCATGCCGCCAACCCGTGCGGAGATTGCAAGAGAACTAGGTTTTCGCTCAGCAAATGCTGCAGAAGAACACCTTAAAGCTTTAGCAAGAAAACAAGCAATTGAGATTATTCCGGGCGCTTCCCGAGGTATTCGAATTTTGCTAGAAGATGCGGCAAATGATGACCAAGGATTGCCTTTGATTGGTCAAGTCGCCGCTGGTGAGCCTATTCTGGCTCAAGAGCATGTGGAAGCACATTATCAAGTGGATCCAAGCATGTTCAAACCGCAGGCGGACTTTTTATTGCGTGTTAATGGCGAATCGATGAAAGATATCGGCATCATGGATGGTGATTTATTGGCTGTGCATAAAACACAAGATGTAAGAGATGGCCAAGTGGTGGTTGCTCGTGTCGATGATGACGTCACGGTTAAACGCTTGGAGCGTAAAGGCTCTACGGTTTTACTGCATGCTGAAAACCAAGAGTTTGCACCAATTAAAGTTGATTTAACCAGCCAGCACCTTGCAATTGAAGGTATTGCTGTTGGGATTATTCGCAACACTGATTGGATGTAATGCTATAGCTTAGCAAGTTGAGATTCATTCTCATTAATCTTGCTATTGTAATTGATATTTATTATCATCTACTTTCTTGCTAAGGAAGGTAGATGATAATGTCCCCGTCCAGACACTTACCCAAAACACGCTATCAGATCCCTGCCAACCTAGTGCAGCCGCTTTGGCTACGAAGTCGAGAAAGCTTGGTTGATGATGGCCTCGTGTACGATCCTATTGCCGCTACCGCTTGTCAGCGTTGTCAGTTAGCACCGGAATGTTTCTCTGGTGATATCAACCAAAAACAATTACTTCATGCCACATTGACTCAGCTTTGTGATGAGCAAGTCACCGCCTTTATTAAACAGAATCCAGATGGTTGGATCATCAACGTTGGCGCAGGGCTAGATACCCGTTTTTATCGTGTTGATAACGGGCGCTGCCATTGGTTAGAGCTGGATGTGACGGAAAATTTACTGTGGCGACAGAAGTTATTTCATGCCAGTGAGCGTTATCACCATCAGTGCGGTAGTGTTGATGACCTGTCGTGGTTAGACGATCTCAATATCCCTGAGAAAGCGCCGGTGATGATCGTTTGTGAGCATGCGCTACTGGATTGCAATTCAGCACAAGTTGCTAGGTTTATTCAGGCATTAGGCCGCCATTTTGATAGCGCAAAAGCGAGCTTAGTATTGGCTGGGGATCGCTGTATGAATGTTTTGGGGCAAAAGATGGGCTCGGGGCAATATGCCCATGGCTATGATGCGCCGGGCGAGGCAGTTTTGCGTTATTTACCCTGGGCGAGATGGGTACGAACTTCGTCACCACTCGACAAACATTGTGTGCGCTGGAAATTATGGCAGCGTTGGCTGACAAAGTTTGTTGGTTCAAAACACAGATTCACGCCGGTAGTAGTTCAGCTTCGTTGGTGATCCAGTTACACTTTGCGCATAAATTCCGCAAAGAAGTCACAACGTGCACATTTTCCAAACCCTTTCCAATCGAGCAATGCACAAGAAGGTGCTATTGCTCGCGATCCCAATGGTACTTTCCAATATTACTGTTCCTTTACTGGGCCTGGTGGATGCTGCCGTTATTGGCCACTTAGAACATGCGTGGTATTTAGGTGGTGTGGCACTCGGCAGCATGATGATCAGTGTCAGTTTTTGGTTGTTGGGCTTTTTGCGTATGTCGACCACAGGGCTAGCCGCACAATCTTTTGGTGCCAAGCATGCGCATCAACTTGGGTTGGTGTTTACCCAAGGGATGGTGATGGCATTGGGTTTCGCTGGTGTGTTTTTACTGTTGCATAGCTGGATAGGTGACTGGGTGTTTGCTTTTAGTGACGCCAGTACGGAAGTAAAACACTACGGCCTACAATACTTTTCAATTCGAGCTTGGAGTGCGCCCGCCGCGTTAGCGAATTTTGTGTTACTGGGGTGGTTATTAGGTACGCAAAATGCGAAAGCACCGATGTGGATGGTGATCATTACCAACCTGACTAATATCTTGCTTGATGTTTTGTTTGTACTGGGTTTCGGCTGGCAGGTTGAAGGGGCTGCATTAGCTTCTGTTATTGCGGATTATACTGGCATGGCCTTTGGGTTAATCTGTGTGCGCTATACATGGCGAGCGCAACACTTACCATCAATTCTATTGTTGCTTAAAGATACCACTAATGGCTTAGTTCGATTTGTGAAACTCAATCGCGATATTTTTCTGCGTTCATTGTGCTTACAAGCTACTTTTACTTTTATGACTTTTCAAGGCGCCAGTTTTGGCGATGAGATTGTTGCAGCGAATGCGGTATTGATGAGTTTTCTGATGATGATTTCGTATGGTATGGATGGGTTCGCCTATGCGATGGAAGCGATGGTAGGTAAAGCGATTGGCGCTAAAGATCGTGATGAGCTAAATCAATCGTTAATCGGTACTTTCTTTTGGAGTTTAGTGATTTGCTGTGCGCTGACCTTGGTTTTTTACGCTTTTGGATCCTCCATGATCAGTTTGATCACCAATATTCCCGCCGTGCATGATAAAGCGCTGGAATTTATGCCATGGCTGGTGGCAATGCCGTTAGTGTCAATGTGGTGTTTTTTGTTGGATGGTATTTTTGTCGGCGCAACAAAAGGACGTGAAATGCGCAATGGTATGTTTGTTGCGACGTGCAGTTATTTTGTCATTTTCTACCTCTGCGCTAGTTGGCAGAACCATGCTTTGTGGCTGGCGATGTTGAGTTTTATGGCGATGCGCGGTATCACATTAGCATTGGTGCTGCGTCATCAATGGCGAAAAGGTGCATTTTTGGCTTAATGCGATTGCTAAGAATACGATAGAGAAAAGCCGCTACTAAGCGGCTTTTTTATTGAGATAAAGAGTGGATTAAAACAGGCGGTTTAAACCATTGAGCGCGGCTACTCGATAAGCTTCAGCCATCGTCGGGTAGTTGAAGGTCGTATTGACGAAATACTCGATGGTATTGGCTTCGCCTTTTTGTTCCATGATCGCTTGGCCGATATGAATGATTTCTGCTGCGCGCTCACCAAAGCAATGGATGCCAAGGATCTCTTTGGTTTCACGATGAAAGAGTATTTTTAAACTGCCAATATCTTTACCGGCAATCTGCGCGCGTGCCAAATGTTTAAAGGATGAACGTCCTACTTCATACGGCACTTTAGCAGCAGTGAGTTCTTGCTCTGTTTTGCCTACGGAACTGATCTCTGGGATGGTGTAGATACCGGTTGGGATATCTTCAATAAGATAGTTATCCGCTTTGCCTTTTGTGATCGCTTGTGCAACAAAGCGGCCTTGATCGTAAGCGGCGCTAGCAAGGCTTGGATAGCCAATTACATCACCCACCGCATAAACATGTTCAGCATCGGTTTGATAATTACGGTTTACGGCAATTTGACCGCGTGAATCGGCGGCAAGGCCTACGGCAGTCAAATTGAGTTTATCGGTATTACCTGTTCGGCCATTGGCATAGAGTAGGCAATCGGCTTTCATTTTTTTGCCGGATTGTAGATGAACAATCACACCGTCTTCAGTACCTTCAATTTTCTCAAAGGTTTCATCATTACGAATCACCACGCCACTATTCCAAAAGTGGTACGACAGTGCATCGGATACTTCATTATCAAGGAAAGAGAGTAGGCGATCGCGAGTATTCACCAGATCAGTCTTAACCCCCAAGCCACGGAAGATCGAAGCGTACTCACAGCCAATGACGCCAGCACCATAAATAATGATATGGCGAGGATCGTGTTTCAGGCTAAGGATAGAGTCACTGTCGTAAACTCGTTGGTGATCAAAATCGACGTTATCAGGGCGGTAAGGGCGAGAGCCGGTTGCAATCACAAACTTATCGGCACTGTAAAACTCTTCACTGCCATCACTTTGCATCACCGCAACGGTGTTGCTATCGGTAAAGCGTGCGGCGCCAAATAACAAGGTGCATTCATTGCGATCGTAAAAGCCCTGACGTAAGCGAGTCTGCTTATCAATTACAGACTTGGCATGATTAAGAATGTTAGAGAAGGTGGAGTGCAGGCTCATATTGTTTTTACAAAATAGCGGGTTGCTATTGAATTCAATAATACGGCTCACTGCATGACGTAACGCTTTCGAAGGGATCGTTCCCCAGTGGGTGCACCCGCCACCGACACTACTTTCTTTTTCGATAATGGCGACATTAAGACCAGCCTTGGTCAAACCCATAGCTGCACCTTCGCCGCCTGGGCCACTGCCTATCACGATAACATCAAAATGATTGCTTACGGCCATGACTCTATCCTTGTTATATTGTTGTAACATTGCTTTAGCGAGATATTAACGCATTATTTGATTGCGTAAATAACCGTCATACTAGAGAGTCGATGGGATCACGCGTAAAGCGTGAAATGTGCATTGTTGCCATGGTGGATGTCGCTAATTTGCAGTGAAATGATTGCAATCAGTATCTAACTACGGTTTATTTTTACCTGCTGAGTAAAGGCACTTAAGTCGTTGCGGGAATCCATGTATATTAGAGGTTCCCTAGTCAGAAAAGTAGAAATCAGAATATGAAAACCATGGGAATTCGCGCACAGCAAAAAGAGAAAACGCGTCGTTCACTGATTGATGCGGCATTCAGCCAGTTGAGTGCGGACAGAAGTTTCTCGAATTTGAGCCTTCGAGAGGTCGCACGTGAAGCGGGAATTGCACCAACCTCATTCTATCGCCACTTTAAAGATATGGATGAGCTAGGATTAACCATGGTGGATGAAGGAGGCTTGTTACTGCGTCAACTGATGCGTCAAGCTCGTCAACGGATTGTCAAAGAGGGCAGCGTAATACGCACCTCAGTGGAAACCTTCATGGAGTTCATTGAAAGTAGCCCAAACGTCTTTCGCTTATTATTAAGAGAGCGTTCAGGTACTTCTTTTGCTTTTCGTACCGCTGTTGCGCGTGAAATTCAACATTTTGCCGCAGAGTTGACTGAGTTCTTGATTAGCAGCGGCATGAGCCGTGATGAGGCCTTTACTCAAGCTGAAGCCTCTGTCACCTTAGTTTTTAGTTCAGGAGCAGAGGTATTAGATCTCGATCGACGTGAGCGAGAAATTCTCGCGGAACGTTTGATCATGCAATTGCGAATGATAGCCAAAGGGGCTTATTGGTATCGCAAAGAACGTGAACGTAATCGACTAAAAGGCGGGATAGATTAATGTCTAATGAAAACAATCCAATTAATCGTGGTTCGGAAAAAAAGACCCTAGTGCTTGCTCTAGTTGCAGGTATGTGTAGCGACTCGTTACTCTCATGGCTCACTATGAGCGAAGTGAGCTTCTCTATTTTTCCTATCATTGCGCTAGTGCTAGCTGTTCAGGCGCTGTACCAAGAGTACTTGAATAACCCCGTATCAGAAGATATTCCACTGATTGGGCTTGCATGTTTCTTCGTGGGGGCCTTTGGTCACTCAGCCTTCTTAAAGGCGCAGTACCCTGATGCTGGCTCAAACTTCTTTGCCATCATCGTATCCATGCTACTGATGCTTTGGATTGGTAAGAAACTGGGCTACATGTCGAAGTCCAAAGAAGAAGCCGCTGAATAAGTGAAAGCAAAAAAAACGAGCCAATGGCTCGTTTTTTTATATCAATTAGAATGGATGGTGACTACGCCTTACGCTCTAACATTACGCCCGCTTCCATGTGATGGGTATATGGGAACTGATCGAATAGAGCAAAACGAGTGACATTGTGTGTCTCACTCAATATATCTAGGTTTTCTTGCAGCGTTTCTGGATTACAAGAGATGTAAATGATGCGCTCGTAGCCCTGCACCATTTTACAGGTGTCGATATCCATACCAGAACGAGGTGGATCAACAAAGATGGTATTACAGTTGTAGCTCGCCAGATCAACACCTGCATCTTTTAGACGACGGAACTCACGCTGTCCTTCGATCGCTTGAGTGAACTCTTCAGCTGATAAACGTAGAATTTGTACGTTTTCAATCTTGTTTGCAGCAATGTTGTATTGCGCTGATTCTACTGATGGTTTAGCCAGTTCAGTCGCTAATACACGATTGAAGTTTTGCGCCAGCGCTAAAGAGAAGTTACCGTTACCACAGTAAAGCTCAAGTAAATCGCCACTGCTATCTTGCGTGCAGTCTACCGCCCATGCCAGCATCTTTTCAGAAACCGCGGCATTTGGTTGCGTAAAACTGTTTTCAACTTGTTGGTAGATGTATGGTTGGCCATTAACATCGAGTTTCTCGATAACAAAGTCACGATCCAGCACCACTTTCATTTTACGTGCACGGCCGATAAGGTTGAGGTTAAAGCCCTCATCATTAAGACGCTGTTTTAGTGCCTTTGCGTTTTCAATCCATGCCTCGTCAAGTTGACGATGGTAAAGCAGCGACACCAAAATCTCTCCGCTCTTGGTCGACAGAAAATCGACTTGGAACAGTTTACGACGCAGTGATTCATTGTCCTTCATCGCATCAATCAATAACGGCATCAGATCGTTGATCAAACGGCTCGCGGCAGGGAACTGGTCAACACGGTACTTTTCACGAGTTTGCTGGTCAAACATGATGTAGTACATGTCTTCGCCTTCGTGCCATACACGAAACTCGGCACGCATACGGTAGTGCTGCTCTGGAGATTCAAACACTTCTAGCTCTGGCACGTTGTAGTTAGCAAACATCCCTGTGAGACGTTCAACTTTTTCGGCCAACTGCTGTTGGTAGTGTTGAGGGTTTACATCAAGAGTCGCCATAGTATTACCTTTGTATGGTGCATTTTATTTAAGAGCGCAGATTTTATTCGATATCTACCGTATGTCCAGTTTTGCGTCGCCAAGAGCTTGAACCATCAGGGGAGCAAGGTGATAAGTAATCTAATGAAACAATTGAATTATATAACAATTATCAATAACCGCTGGACAATTAACCGATTGCTTAATACCATCTGCGCCTAGCTGGTGCTATCTAGCAGTATAGATGGCTGAAGAGGGAATCTGGTGTAACTCCAGAACTGACGCGCAGCGGTAATAGAGAACGAACACTCTTAAGACACTGCCTCTAGTATGGGGGTGGGAAGTCGAGTAAGTAGGAAAGTATAGAGCTCTAAAGTCCGAATACCTGCCAGCAACTGAGCAAACACTGGAAGCATGTGCTCCGCGCTCGGTAGGATTTACGCGACTTAGGATTACAAAAATGAACCGTTCTATTTTAGCAGTGGCCGTAGCGTCATTGCTTCCTTATGCCTCTTCTTTTGCCCAATCAAATTCTGTAGATGAAACAGTTGTAGTGACTGCTAGTCGATTTGAGCAACCAATCAAAGAAGTTCTAGCCCCAGTTTCTGTGGTCACCAAGGAAGAAATTGATGCAATTCAAGCAAAGTCTTTAGCTGATGTTCTTCGACGCTTACCAGGTGTTCAGGTTATTTCTGGTGGATTAGGTCAAGATACGACAGTATTTGTCCGTGGTGCGTCTTCTAAGCATCTTCTTGTGATGATTAATGGTGTTCGTATAGGTAGCGCAACATTAGGCAGTGCTGATTTCAGTAAAATTCCATTAACGGGTATCGATCGCATTGAATTGATTCGAGGTTCGCGTGCTGCGCTCTATGGCTCTGATGCGATTGGTGGCGTACTCAATATTATTACGGAATATAATGCTGGTGAGCAACTCGCGCAGATTAACGCTGGTCTTGGTAGTGATGGCTATACTCAGTTTGGAGGTTCTTTTGCTGGTGCTGTTGGCGAAAGCTCTTGGGCGAAATTTGCAATAAAGACAGAGCAAGCCGATGGTTTTTCGGCAAGGAAAGAACCATTTGAATCAGATGATGACGGCTTTGAAGCCCACAATATTGTTGCTGAAGTAGGGACTGATATTAACAGCAACTTGAAGTTGAGGTTGCAAGGTTACTATAACGATGCGAAAACGGATTACGATGACACTTACGGTGCTACTGGGGCATATACCGAAAGCAGTCTTTATAATGTCGCGGCAAAATTAGAATATGTACGTGATAACCTCGCAAGCCAATTTACAATCGCTCAAAACCAAGACAAAGGTCAGAATAATAGCAAAGGTGTAGCGGGTAGTGAGATAGCGACCGATCGCTTACTTATTAATTGGCAAAACCACTACCAATTCAATGAGCAATTTTCTTTAGGCGGTGGACTCGAGTTTTACCGTGATTCAGTTTCTAACAGCACGACTGTCTATGAAGAAGATGAGCGAGACAATTTTGCAGCTTACATAAACTCCATTTATATAGCTGGTGATTTACAGTTAGAAGCAAGCTTACGTGGTGATGATAACGATAGCTATGGTGAGAATACGACATGGCTTTTAGGTGCAGCATATACCTTCGTTAATACATATCAAATTGCTGCCAGTGCAGGTACTGGCTTTAGAGCGCCATCATTTAATGATTTTTATTGGCCTGGATCAGGTAATCCTAACTTGAAGCCAGAAGAGTCTTTTAATTATGAACTTTCATTGTCAGGAAGCCACGCTCTATTAGATTGGCAAGTGACTGGATACCGAAATGACGTTGAGCAATTGATTGCTTGGGCTCCAATTGATGACACTAATCCGGCGAGCGACTGGATTCCCATGAATGTCGAAGAGGCTCGTCTTCAGGGTATAGAGTTTACAACTCAATTTGACACTGGATTATTGCGACATGAATTGAGTTATGACTATTTAGATGCGACAGATACAAAAACGGATAAGCAATTAATTCGTCGTTCAAAGCACAGTGCGAAGTGGAATATTGCTTATGTTAAAAATCAATGGCAGTTCGATGTTAGCTCACTTTATAAGGGTAAGAGCTATGAAGATGCTCAAAACACTAAAGAGCTAGAAGCATTTGTCTTGTTTGATGTCGCTACAAGCTATTCCGTTAATGAGAATCTAGTTCTTCGCGCCCGAGTTGCTAACCTATTTGATGAAGATTATACATCTAAAGAAAGCTACAACGTTCAAGAGCGTAGCTATTATGGCTTGGTTGAATATAACTTCTAAGTGTTTAAATAAAACCGCCTTCGGGCGGTTTTTTGATTGTGTGAGTAAAAAATGAAAAACATCATCGTGAGTTGGTCTTCAGGTAAAGATTCGACTCTGACCTTAGAGCGCTTAATGGACAGTGACCAATACAATGTCGTTGGCCTATTCACTACTTACCTTGAAGATGAAGTTCCTTTTCAAGCGACGCCAATCGAAGTGGTAGAGATGCAAGCGGACTTACTTGGTTTACCGTTAGTTAAAATTGCACTGCCAGAGGTCTTCCCAAGCAATGAACAATACAAGTCGTTAGTTGTTGAAGGGTTGAAAGCGTCTGATTTAATCTTTGAGGCAGTCGCTTTTGGCGATATGTTCTGTAATGGGATCGCCGAGTATCGCCGTAGCTACATTGAACCTGCCGGATGGCAATGCGTTTTCCCGCTAATGGGGGAGGCGAGTGAGCAACTAGCGCAAGAGATAATAGAGCGTGATATTAAAACCATGTTGGTCACAGCAGATGGTGACCGTATCGCACGTGAGCTTTGTGGCCGTTGGTATGATGAAGCCTTATTGGCCGAGCTATCGTCTGATGTCGATCCATGTGGCGAAAATGGTGAGTTCCATACACTGGTTACACAAACACGCAGCTTTGATGGCGTGTTAGAACTGCAACTTTCGCATATTGAACATGGCGAACGATTCTCCCACCAAAGATACAGCGCGAAAGCATTGCGAAAAGCAAATCGCAGGGTATGATCGCCAGCATATAAATAAGTGGAATAGTGTCGTGTCTCAGCAACCTAAAATTTTAATCTTTGATTCAGGTGTCGGTGGTCTTTCGGTTTATCAAGAGATCGAAGCTCGTTTACCTCAGCTCGATTACTATTACCTATTTGATAATGCAGCTTACCCTTATGGTGAGCTTGAGCATCACACCTTGATTGAGCGAGTAGACCATCTGGTTACGCGCTTTGTCAGCGCGCATCGGATTGACTTAGTTGTGATTGCTTGTAACACCGCAAGCACCATTGTTCTTCCTTCTTTACGCGCAAAGTTATCTATCCCAGTTGTTGGCGTAGTGCCAGCCATTAAACCGGCTTCTAACCTTGCCAATAAAGCGATTGGGCTAATCGCAACGCCGGCGACAGTAAAGCGTGAATATACTCATGATCTCATCCGAGACTTTTCGCAAAGCAAGCCAGTCGAAATGCTTGGTTTGACCCGTCTGGTTGATATAGCGGAAGAAAAACTCAGAGGGAAGAGTGTTGATATAGATGAAATGGCACAACTACTGGCACCATTGAAGAACAAGATTGATGTAGCGGTATTAGGTTGTACGCATTTCCCTCTTATTAAACAAGAGATACAAACCGTACTGGGTGAGCAAGTGTTGCTGGTGGATTCCGGAGTCGCGATTGCCCGCCGTGTGCAAGAGTTACTTAATATAGAAGAGAAAGAAAAGCGTATCGGAGCGAGAGAAATCTATTGCAGCGCCCCACCTTGGGAAGAAGAGGCGCTGAATAGAGCATTAGCCAGAATAGGATTTACCTTAGTTCGTCCTCTTCTTCTTGAGTTTTAGGCTCGTTAGCAATACGGACTTTCAAAGTACGCTGCATATAATCCTTTTCATTTAATGCAGCAATGGCCGTTTCTGCGTCTGAGGCTGCCATTACGACAAATCCAAACCCACGTCGTTTACCTGTGCGTTTATCTTTCATAAGACGCACAGCAAATACTTCACCATGTTTAGAAAAAACTTCCTTCACGTGAGACTCATTTGCTTTATAAGGTAGATTACCGACATACAACGTTTTCGTTGCTGGATCACTCAGCGGTACAGCTTCTGTTGTAGTGTTGGAAAATTTAAGAACAAAAGCAGAAGCCAAAACACCAACAACAAAACTAATTGCAGGAGAGATATCTACCTGCGAGAAGATGATTCCACCCAGTACCGCAAGAGCGATCATCATTACTATTGATTTACTTGAACTCATAATCAGAATACTACTTCTAGGTCAGAGGAAATTAACTATCTACTATTAACAATATAGACACATGAATCTTACGTATATGGTTGGCCTTTTTCCAATTCATTGATGTGACATGACTCAAATGTTGAAATTTTATTCTATTTTATGCGTTTTGCTGGCTTTTTAGGCAAACAAATTCTTTTTTCCAAATAATACTTGTCATGTGTCTCAACCTCCCTATAATGCCGCTCCATCGACAGGGAATGAGACGGAAGTCACAAACCCAGTTGGTAAAGAGAGAAAAGAAAGTTTGAATAAAACGCTTGACTCTCAAGTCGGGAAGCGTAAGATACGCACCCCTAGCGACACGGTATTGAAATGCTGGTTCCGCTAGAAAAGCTCTTTAAAAA
>NZ_AFWD01000002.1:0-175013 GCF_000222565.1 Vibrio sp. N418 | reverse complement strand
GGCGGTAACTTACACGATAGGAGTGGGGGACGGGTATCAAGTTTTAATCCCGAGTCAGAAGCGAGTGTGGTATCAGTATGGGCCAATTGATAACTCTGGATTAGCCCCGGATGTATTTGTTCGTATGGAGGGAAAATCGTTGGTTTCTCACGCTTATCTTACGCTTAAACGCAGCATGATGCCTTAGTTAGATTCGTTATCTTCGGTTCGTCTTGTATGCCTTCTATATTCATGTCAAATACGCTTCATTAGAAGTACTAACCCCATTTCACTCTGTTCACTATCGTCGTCCTTTGTATGTGTTTCGTTAGTTGGATTACGGTCATTATGTTTCAGTCACGATATGGCTGTTATTGCGATAAAAAAGAGCCATATCGCAAGCTCTCCCCAGTGAATCTCTTTATATTAGCAATTGCTTATTTTGGTTTGACTAAGTAACTTATATAAGTATTATCTAATATGCGAGATTAAAAATTAAGCAAAGGATTTATTGTGATGAATGAAATACCTTGGTTATCGTTATTCGGAGGCATGCTATTGGGCATATCTGCATTGTTGCTGTTGTTAATCAATGGCAAAGTCGCGGGTATTAGCGGCATTCTCAATGGTGTTGTGAGTCCAAATGCAGGAGAACGTACATGGCGTATCCTCTTTTTAATCGGCATGGCGATCGGTGGTCTTATTGCGCTGTACTGGCTTGGTGTCGCTAAACCCGTGTTAGCAAATACAGGACTATGGCTTTATGCCATCGCGGGCTTATTGGTTGGCATTGGGACTTTCCTCGGAAATGGCTGCACCAGCGGTCACGGGATTTGTGGAATTGGCCGTTTATCGAAGCGTTCGATTGTTGCTACTAGCGTTTTTATGATCGTTGCGGCTTTGACGGTCTATGTTCGTCTGCATGTATTGTGATGAGGTAATGATGAATAAATCAGTTGCGATGGCCGCGCCATTGTTAAGTGGCTTACTGTTTGGTTTGGGTATGGCATTGTCTGGCATGATTGACCCGGCAAAAGTGATTGCATTCCTTGATATTACTGGCCAGTGGGATCCAAGCTTAGCCTTTGTTATGGGTGGAGCTCTCTTGGTGTTTTTACCGAGTTACTTTCTGTTGATCAAGCCACGCAAAGAAAGTTTAAGTGGTGACTCATACTGTTTACCTGTCAATCAAGATATTGATTGGAAACTGCTTACAGGCGCTGCGATTTTTGGTCTTGGCTGGGGGATTGCGGGCATCTGTCCTGGGCCTGCTGTTGCCAGTCTGTTCTACGGCAATGCCGCGATCCCACTGTTTTTGATATCGATGTTCGTCGGCTCTCAATTAGCCAAACGTTGTTTCGTTGAATCTAACACATAGTGGTTAACCCCTTGCTGCTGAGCGCAGTGAATAGCCTAGTGACTATTCACTGCGCTCAATGTTATTGATAATGGGCAATGATCGCTAAGTTGATAGCGCAAAATGTCATCGCGAGCAAATAAATCCTGCTTAGCATTATCAATGACAAAGTGATGGCTAACCACCATGTGATCGATAAGCGAGCGGAATTGATGGGTACGATTCGGCTTGTTGCGACTGCGAACAATACAATCTGCGTTGACGTTGCGTGTAGAAAGGTGAGCTTGGGAATTCCGAGCTATCGCTTCCCATAGCCAATCATTAGGGTAGGCGAGGTTATGGTTGAAATCGCCACTGATAATATAGGGCTGATCGCTTTGTTCACGTTGTAGAATCCACCGGTTTAACTCTACACCCTGTTTTTTCAGCGTCTTGCAGTTGTCGTTTGACTTATACTTACCGCTGCACCGTGCTTTTAGATGAACACTAAGTAGATGAACGGGTTGCTCGAAACGATCGTGTAGGATGATGTAGGTGGCGAATCTAAGCTTATCTCGCCGCTTATCACCTAATAGAGAAAAGTCACTCGGATCGGAAACCGAAAGTCCGTTCTTTACCGCAAATCCAGTGTATTGGTTGATATCGTTAAATTGCAAGTGCTGGTTCTTAGCATCGCTTCGATCCGATAAATAGATCGTATAGTTCTCTCCCACGACGCGTTGGATTGCTGCTTTACTCGAAACCTCTTGAAATGCAAGGATTGGAGTGTCGATCTGACGGAAATAGTAAGACATTTTGCTAAAATCAGCGTTTGATCGCAATGATGGTTTGAAACGCGTATTTCCCTTGATATCTAACCATTCCATGTTCCATGTCGAAATTTTAATCTCTTGTTGCGCTAGTGTTGGTTGTGCGTATAAAACCACTACATATAGCAAAATGTGACATTTCACAGCACAATTCATTAAAGATTTCTCATAAAATTTTAGCCAAGCCATATCCGACAAGCCCTCGCAAAAAATCAAGTTTAAAAGCGAAAAAAATGCAATTTTCACGCTTTTCTTTGTATCTGAGATCTATGCCATTAAGATCGATTTGTTATTGCTCTCTAACTTATGTTTATTGATCTAAATCAATACTTTTGGCTCGTGGTTTGAGTTTAATACGGCACAACATATAGTGTCAGCCGAACAATAATTAGCCCTATATAGTGTATTTGTGGATAACTCTGTGAGTATGCTGGGTAAGGAGATAAAGTGAAACCAATCGTAATCAAGCGCGATGGCTCAAGAGCGCCATTTAGCCGAGATCGTATCCAAGCAGCAGTGGAAGCTGCAGCTGATCAAGTAGACAACGAAATCGCTATTCATGCTTTAAATGTAGCATTAGCGGTTGAGCTACAGTTAAAAGATCACGATGAAGTTCATATCACTGAAATCCAAACCCTAGTTGAAAACGAATTGATGCAAGGACCATTCAAGTCTCTTGCTCGTTCATACATCGAATATCGCCACGACCGCGATATCGCACGTGAAAAGCAAAGCACATTAACGCGTGAAATCGAAGGCTTAATCGAAGAAAGCAACGTTGATCTCATCAACGAGAATGCTAATAAAGATGGTAAAGTGATCCCAACGCAACGTGATTTACTTGCTGGTATTGTGGCGAAGCACTACGCAAAGACCCACATTTTGCCTCGCGATATCGTACAAGCGCATGAAGAAGGCGATATCCACTACCACGATCTCGATTACGCACCGTTCTTCCCAATGTTCAACTGTATGCTTATCGATCTTAAGGGCATGTTAACGCATGGTTTTAAAATGGGTAATGCTGAGATTGATACGCCAAAATCAATTTCAACAGCGACTGCAGTGACAGCACAGATCATCGCGCAAGTGGCGAGCCATATTTACGGTGGCACTACGATTAACCGTATCGATGAAGTATTGGCTCCTTATGTCTCGGCTAGCTACGAAAAACACCTACTAACAGCGAAAGAGTGGGATATTCACACGCCAGAAGCGTTTGCTATTTCACGTACCGAAAAAGAATGTTATGACGCATTTCAATCATTGGAGTATGAAGTAAACACACTGCATACCGCCAATGGCCAAACACCGTTTGTAACGTTTGGTTTTGGTCTAGGCACTAGCTGGGAATCACGCCTGATCCAACAATCGATTCTGAAGAACCGTATCGCAGGTTTGGGTAAAAACAGCAAAACAGCGGTATTCCCTAAATTGGTTTTTGCAATCAAAGATGGCCTAAACCATAAAGCCGAAGATCCAAGCTACGATATCAAACAGCTAGCGCTTGAGTGTGCCTCAAAACGCATGTACCCAGATATCCTTAACTACGACAAGATTGTTGAAGTGACCGGCTCATTCAAAACCCCAATGGGTTGCCGTAGCTTCTTAAACCCATATGAAGAAAATGGCGAGCTCATTCATGAAGGTCGTAATAACCTTGGTGTTGTGAGCTTGAACTTGCCACGTATCGCATTGCGTTCAAACGGTGATGAAAAAGCGTTCTACCAGCTACTTGATGAGAAATTAGATATCGCTCGTCGCGCACTTGAAACGCGTATTTCTCGTTTGGAAAACGTCAAAGCACGCGTTGCGCCAATCCTGTATATGGAAGGTGCATGTGGTGTTCGTTTGAAAGCGGATGATTCAATTGCCGATATCTTTAAAAACGGTCGTGCATCTATCTCGCTTGGCTACATCGGTATCCATGAAACGGTTAATGCACTATTTGGTACAGAGACCCACGTTTACGACAGTGAAGAATTGCGCCAAAAAGCGTTGGATCTTGTGAGTTACTTGAAGAAAAACGTTGAGCAGTGGGCGGAAGAAACGGGCTATGCATTTAGCCTGTACGGTACACCGAGTGAAAACTTGTGTAGTCGTTTCTGCCGTATCGATACCAAAGAATTTGGTGTGGTAGAAGGTGTAACGAACAAAGGTTATTACACAAACAGTTTCCACTTAGATGTAGAAAAGAAAGTAAACCCATACGATAAGATCGATTTTGAAATGCCTTATCCGCATATCTCAACGGGTGGCTTCATCTGTTATGGTGAATTCCCGAACATGCAACGCAATATCGAAGCGTTAGAAAACGTGTGGGATTACAGTTATAGCCGTGTACCTTACTACGGTACCAATACACCAATCGATGAGTGTTATGAGTGTGGCTACACTGGTGAGTTTGAGTGTACGAGTAAAGGTTTTACTTGCCCGAGCTGCGGCAACCACGACTCTAGCAAAGTGTCAGTAACCCGCCGTGTGTGTGGTTATCTTGGTAGCCCGGATGCTCGCCCGTTTAACTTTGGTAAACAAGAAGAAGTTAAACGTCGCGTTAAGCACCTTTAATCGTTGCTAACACACTGAATGGTAACCAGCTCGTTTAGGCGAGCTGTTTTTTTGCAGAAGAACTATGAACTATCACCAATACTATCCAATCGATGTCATTAACGGTCCTGGCACTCGTTGCACTTTATTCGTTTCGGGCTGTGTTCATCAATGCAAAGGGTGTTATAACCAATCGACATTGCGCCTTGATAGTGGTCATGAGTTCACCCAAGCGCTAGAAGACCAAATCATTGCCGATTTGAATGACACGCGCATCAAGCGCAAAGGTTTGTCTCTTTCAGGAGGTGATCCGCTTCATCCGGCTAACGTCGCTTCGGTGCTAAAACTGGTAAAACGTGTACGCAACGAATGTCCAGGGAAAGATATCTGGCTTTGGAGTGGTTATACGCTTGCAGAATTGAGTGATGAGCAACAAGCCGTGGTCGATCTTCTCGATGTGCTGGTGGATGGAAAGTTCGTGCAAGAGAAGAAAGATCTTAACTTGGAATGGCGAGGCAGCTCAAACCAAGTGATACATCGGTTCAAAATTTAGAAAAGGCAGCGAATTCGCTGCCTTTTTTGTATCTAGCAATGTCGCATTTATTAGAAAATTCAATTTCATCAGTCAGTTACGCGTGCTAGTTTTAACTGGCATTGAGTTAAGACGTGAACCTGTCATCAACGTGTTGATGCAGTAATTTTCGTCATTAGATGGAATTGAGCTGTATGGATTATGAAGTAACGACGCTAAGTGAAAGACCGGATTTAATTGACCAAGTAGCGAACCTAGACAATCGTTCATGGCCCGTATTTTTACAGCACGGTGATGCAGACAATTGGCATCATCTGTATGAGGCCTTTAGTGAAACCGTTTTAATTTTACTTTCCAGTGATCAAGTGATTGGGGCGGGTTTTACGATCCCAATCAAGTGGGGTGGAGGCGTAACGAGCTTACCTGAAACGATAGATGATGTTCTTGAACGTGGTTTAGCTATACAGAATTCCAAGTTACCAGCGAATACGTTGGTCCCGATTGCAGCTTTAGTTGATCCCAGTGTTCAGGGGGAAGGACTAAGCGCGAGCATCTTGTTAGAAATGAAAGCGCTCGCAAAACGTCTGGGTTTAACCTCTTTAGTAGTGCCAGTACGCCCAACGTATAAATCCAAATACCCAATTCAATCGATCCAAAGTTACGCTAGCTGGTTACGTGATGATGGTCTCTATTACGATCCTTGGTTGCGTGTTCACCAAAAACTAGGAGCGAAAGCGATTCATATCGCCAACTGTACGTTGACCGTTAAAGGTTCGATTGCCCAGTGGTCGCAATGGACCGATATGATTTTCCCACATTCAGGCCAGTACATTGTGCCCGGAGCATTATCGACACTTGAAATCGATAAAGCGAATGATTGTGGCATCTATCGTGAACCCAATGTATGGATGAAGCATCCGATGAGCGACGAGCTCTCGTGATACGAAAAGATATAAAATGACGGAGCGGGGTAGTGCCCCGCTTTTTTGTGCGCGTGATTAACTTGTACAGCTTCTAATACCAGCCAATATCGAGGAAAAATTTTAGTTAGAGCTTGGTTTATTAGTCGTAATTTAAAAAAAGTAGTGATAACTTGAAACTCATATTACTAACGTTGAATTTCAAAGGGTTGTGACTTTCATGTTTACTCATTTACCGACACCTCAATTAGATCCCATTCTTTCGCTCTCCGTTGCTTATAAAAATGATCCACGCAGTGAAAAAGTCGATCTCGGTATTGGGGTGTATAAAAACAGCGCCGGTGAAACACCGATCATGCGCGCAATTTCTCAAGCTCAAGATATCGTGGTCGCCACGCAACAGACAAAGTCTTATGTAGGCCTTGCGGGCTGTGAAGAGTTCAACCAATCCATGGTCAATCTAGTTTTGGGTGGCACGTCAGTATTAGATCGAGTAAGTGCGGTACAAACACCGGGTGCGAGCGGTGCGCTGCGTATGCTTGGCGACTTAATAAAGGTTGCTCAGCCTAATACCACAGTGTGGATTTCTAATCCAAGCTACGTTAACCACAAACCGGTCATGGAAGCGGCTGGATTAAAAGTAAACTACTACCGCTATTTCAGCCCGCAAACCAAACAAGTCGACAAAGGAATGATGTTGGAAGACTTAGCAAAAGCAGGCAAGAATGATGTGGTGCTTTTGCATGGTTGCTGCCACAACCCGACAGGTGCGGACATTGATTTTGATGCATGGCAGCAAATCACGGCTCTTGCACAGAAAAATGGTTTCACACCTTTCGTCGATGTTGCTTACCAAGGGTTTGGTGATGGGCTTGATGCGGACGCCAAAGGTTTGCGCTATATGGCCGACAACGTTGATGAAATGCTGATCACGACGTCATGTTCGAAAAATTTTGGTTTATACCGTGAACGTACCGGCGCAGCCATCGTACTTGGTCAATCAGCGGTTGATGCGAACAATGCCAAAGGAAAACTCCTAACATTGGCGCGTTCAACTTATACCATGCCACCTGATCATGGAGCAGCATTAGTGAAAACTATTCTTCAAAATCAAGAGTTAACTGAGATTTGGAAGCAAGAGTTAAGTGAAATGCAACAGCGTTTGTTAAACCTACGCAAAAGTTTATGTGATGAGTTGCGAAATGCCCACAATACTTCACAATTTGATTTCATCGAATCTCACAAAGGGATGTTTACTGTGCTAGGCTTTAGCCAAAGTCAAATGTCGCAACTGCGTGATGAATATGGCATTTATGGTGTGGGTGACGGACGTATTAATATTGCTGGTCTAACTGAAAAAGACATCCCATATGTGGCCGATGCAATAATTAAAGTCTCTTAAGACGGTTGTAAAAAGACTCTTCGGAGTCTTTAAGAAATAAATGAAATTTGGGGGAATGAATGAAAAAATCATGGAAGGCGTTAGTTCCATTATTATTGTGCGGTGGCTTAGTTGCTTGTGCGAATACAAATGAGCAAGCCGTCGGCAATGACAGCAAACCTCAAACATCGCCAAAAGTTGAACAACAGGAAACCTCACCAGAAACTAAGCCCGCGGTGACGCCCGATGATGCAGTCACTCAACAGCCGGAAGTCAAACCGAAGCCAGAACCTGAAACCAAGCCTGTCGAAAAGCCCAAACCACCAGTCATTGAGGCGCAACAAACTGCTGATGGCCGTTTGATTTTAGGCGAAAAAGAGTGGGTGTATATTCCTGGTTTAGAGCAGTCGTTTAAAGCGCGTATTGATACTGGCGCGACGACATCATCAATCAGTGCCGTTGACATCGTATCGTTTGAACGTGATGGCAATGATTGGGTTAAATTTAAAATTGAACACGATGGCATCAAGAGTAAAGAAATCGCTCTTCCGGTTGATCGATGGGTTAAGATCCGTCAATCGAGTGCAGAAGGCACTCAGCGTAGGGCTGTGGTTCAAGCGTGGATTCAGATTGGTGATTTAAAAGAGAAAACGGAGTTTACCCTAGCGGATAGAACGCATCTTACTTTTCCAGTATTGCTGGGGCGAAGCTTCTTTAAAGATGTGGCTTTAGTCGATGTGAGTAAGAAGTACATTCAAGACAAGCATAAGTAACCTGTTTGTTATATGCCAAAGACGGATGGAAAAACAAAAAACCGCTCAATGAGCGGTTTTTTTTATAAATTTCTGAGTTAGCGTTATTGAATCTCAATAAGCTCTACATCAAAAATAAGCGTCGCTGCAGGTGGAATAGGGCCTGTACCGCCTTTTCCATAAGCCAGTGTGCTTGGAATGTAGAGACGGAACTTGTCGCCTTCTACCATGTAAGTTAAACCTTCCTGCCAGCCTTTGATGACTTGGCCAAGACCAAATGTAATTGGCTCTCCACGCTCAACAGAACTATCAAAGACGGTGCCGTCAATGAGCGTACCGTGGTAATGAACTTTAACGCGATTTGCTGTTGTTGGATAAACGCTTCCTTCGCCTTTAGTTAGTACTTCATATTGAAGGCCACTTTCGGTGGTAACCACACCTTCTTTAGTGCCATTTTCGAGCAAGAAAGCTTGGCCAAGTTGGAAGTTTTCATCAGCTGCTTTGTGGTTAGTCCAAGTACGATAAATGAAAAAACCGGCAAGCACAAAAATGATGATTGGAAATACAAATTTAGACATGAATCCTTTCCGTTAATTTATTTTTTGATTAGGTAGTTAATGGTGTCAGCAATACTATCGACATTCTGGTGACCAGAAGTAATCACTTGGTATTTACCATTAACAATGAAAGTTGGTACTGAGCTGATCTGACCTTGCGTAGTAATGTCATCGGCCAGTTGTATTGCCTGGAATAGCTGAGCCTGCTGTTCTTCGTTTAGGTTGTATGGTGAGATCAGGTTACGGCTTTGAAATGCGTTATCGATGGCCGCTTTACGTTGTGCAATGGTCGAACCGTCACCCATTTGTACAGCAGAAAAAAGCTCAAGCATCATTTGGTGATCAGGTTTATGGCCAAGTTGCATTTCTGCTGCGTAGTAAATCATCGCGCCAATTTGTGCACTTTCGTTAAAGGTCACGTGGATCTTACCAATGCTTTGATCGATTAAACTTTCCAGTTTAGGGATTTCCGCTTCCATTTTGCCGCAGTGACCACAGTTCAACGAAAACACTTCTGTTACTTGCGGGATACGGAAGGTAGATAGGTTTGCGGGCAGTTTTGAATACTGCTCACCTTCAACTGGTACGGTGCTATCAGAACAACCCGCTAATAAAGCCGAAGCACCTAGCAAAAATAGTGTGATCATTTTTTTCATAAAAGTTTCTCGTTACGTGCGCGGCAAGGGCGCATTTAAAGTGGTTTGATTTTACCGTTATGTCAGGATTTAACAAACGGTTATAACTTCAGAGTAGCAATTTCTAACAACTTATCGTCATATGTTTGTAGTTATGAATGAGAAACACGAGTGTTTGCGATAAAAATGAGCAAGCAAATAACTTTTTGTTTAATCTATCTAAAGAAATCGATTAATAGGGCGATATAACGTCTGTAAGCAATCGATTTAGATGGTAGTCAGATGAGAGCATTAATAGCCTTAAGTATGTTGTTAGCCCTACAGGGCTGTGGTTCGTTACCCGATGATATTCTTAACGACAACATGTTGACCATAGCGCCGCAAGGTGAACAAGACGTAATGCACCCAGATTGGGGCAAAGCCACGGTGAAACCAAAATCCGGCGTGCAAGGCCCCTATGGTGAAAAGAATGCGTACCAACCACACTCACTAGAAAGTTTTCTAGCAAAGCACAATTTAAATTATGAAGTGCTGCCGGGTGATTACAAGATGGTCAAACTGGTCGATACGATCAAGTTCAATACGGGTTCATCGCAAGTGTCTCGTCAGTCTGCTTACTGGCTCGACGTTATCGCCCGCTACGTTGCGTCCCAGCCAGGTATTGATGTAGTGATTGATGGCCATGCTGACAATACTGGCGCCGCGAAATTTAATGACAAGCTTTCGGTGAAACGTGCCGACGCCGTCAAGCAGTCTTTAGTCAACAATAGCGTTGATCAGCGTTCAATATTTACACGTGGCTATGGCGAAGCTGAGCCTGCTTGTAATAATGCTACTGCAAAAGGTAAAGCTTGTAATCGACGTGCAGAAGTCCTGTTCATCTTATCGGCGGATTATTAAGCAAACCGTACTCATCTAGACGAATTAGCACGAGAATAGCGACATTGGCGCTATTCTCGTTTTTGTATCTGCCTATAATTACTCTCAAGACGTGCCAATAGGAAAATTACGTGGCTGAACAACCCAAATATATCGTTGCGCTGGATCAGGGCACAACAAGCTCCCGAACGATCGTGTTTGATCATCAAGGCAGTGTGGTCGCCAATGCGCAGCGTGAATTCAAACAGATTTATCCTCAAGCCGGCTGGGTTGAGCATGACCCGCTTGATATCTATGCAAGCCAAAGTGCAACGTTAACCGAAGCCTTAGCAAAGGCCGGGATTCGTGGCGACGAAATCGCAGCGATAGGGATTACGAATCAACGTGAAACCACGGTGGTGTGGAATAAATTAACGGGCAAGCCCGTGCACAATGCCATTGTATGGCAATGTCGTCGTACCACGCCGAACTGTGATGAATTAGTTGCACGTGGTTTAGAAGCGTGCATAAAGACGAAAACAGGCTTGGTACTTGACCCATACTTTTCGGCAACCAAGATACAATGGATCTTAGACAACGTTGATGGTACTCGGGAACAAGCCGAGCGGGGCGAATTGTTATTTGGCACGGTGGATAGTTGGCTCATTTGGAAAATGACGCAAGGAAATGTTCACGCAACAGACTACACCAATGCTTCACGTACCATGCTGTTTAATATTGACGATAAGGCATGGGATGATGAATTACTGCAATTGTTTACGATTCCCAAATCGATGTTGCCACAGGTGCAATCTTCTTCATCGTATTTTGGTGATGCAAACATTGCAGGCCATAACATTCCTATCTGCGGTGTCGCCGGCGATCAACAAGCAGCGCTGTTTGGTCAAAAATGCACCCAAGCAGGTCAAGCCAAAAATACCTATGGTACGGGCTGTTTCTTATTAATGAATACCGGGCAGCAACGTGTTAATTCAACTCATGGTCTATTAACGACACTCGCTTGTGATGCACAAGGTCATCCGTGTTATGCCCTTGAAGGCTCTGTTTTCATGGGCGGCGCATCCGTTCAGTGGCTACGTGATGAGTTGAAATTACTGAACTCTGCTCAGCAATCGGAAGAAATGGCGACACAAGTAAACTCCACCAATGGTGTTTATGTGGTTCCTGCTTTTACGGGGTTGGGTGCCCCTTATTGGGATGCGCATGCGAGAGGTACAATTGTGGGATTAACCCGAGGTGTTAATGCCAATCATATTGTCAGAGCCACCTTAGAAAGTATTGCGTATCAATCAAAGGACGTATTGGCAGCCATGCAAGCCGATTCGGGCATGACATTGGAACATCTCAATGTAGATGGTGGTGCGGTTAAAAATAACTTCCTAATGCAATTTCAAGCCGATGTATTGGCAACCCCCGTTGTTAGACCTCAAGTTGGTGAGCTTACCGCTCTTGGCGCAGCTTATCTGGCGGCGTTGGGATGCAAAACATGGCCTCATAGTGAGCAAACGGCCAGTGCCAACGCGATAAATGATGTATTCACGCCTTGCCAAGATAACCACAAACAAGCTCAACGCTATAAAGGTTGGAAGCGCGCGGTGAAGTGCGCCCAGTTATGGGCAACATTAGACGATGAGTAATAGATAGACTGGATCGTCTTATTTAAGAGATTCAGGCTTGTTTGCTTCGTTAAACCTTGAGTAAGCCCTGCATAGCAGGCTTACTCTGCTTACTTTTCTACTACCTAGACGATCGAAATAAAACGTTAGACTTGTTTGTGCTTGTCTTGGTGCATTTTGACTAGGAAGTAAACATTAACGCACGCGATGAAACCATTAGTCAGAACCACTGGCCAGGAATCAATCATTAAGCCGTAAGCGGTAAAAAGCGCACAGCCAAAAAAGTTGATGACACGTAACTTGATGATATCTTTCATAGTCAGTGATAGTGCGACCATGATGGATGCAGCGTAGCCTAATAGTTCGACTCCGTTAAAGTCCATTGTTAACCCTCATTTTATTGCGATGTATTGGTACTACTTTGTGTTTTAGCGGAGCGGTTAGCTTGGTATGCGTCCTTCCCCTGTCGCTCTAGGAGATAGAAACTGACTACACTGCGTTGAACTCAAAGTTTGTACCAAAAGTCATTCTGAATGCATGGTATGTGTTGTTATATTTAGCATTGCATTGACAGATGCTTATTGTGTTTAACAAAAGCATAGCAGCGACAAAACTGTGATTAAACCCTCGAAATGCAGAAGATTGAAGGTTAGCGATTACGCAAACGGTTGGGGAGTGGTGGGCTATGCAACGAAGTGTTAACTAAAAAGCAAAAAAAAGCCCACATATAAGCATGTGAGCTCAAATCTATTTAGACTGAAAAATCAGCCTTTACAGCGATAAGTTATTTCTTAACGCCTTTTTGAACTTGTTTGTCAGCTTCAGTTAGTTCACGAATGCGACGGCTGATGTCACGACGTTCTTTTGAGATTTCAGCGCTTTTGATGATGTGGTCATCAACACGGTCTTCGTAATCCGCTTTCATGTTTTTGATGATTGCAACGATTTCATCATGAGACATGTCTGCAACGATGTAATCCATCAAGTTTTCTAAAAGGTCTACACGTTTACGGTTATCACGAACTTTTTTCTCGTTATCGATAAGCTCACGTTTTAACTTATTCTTACGACGCGCCTGAGATACGATTTCAAATACACCACTCATAGGTTCCATTCCTAGTTTTAACGTTAACTGGCAATGATTAAATCATAACAGAGCGGGGGTTTACAGTACTAAGATCAATCATTTCGACAACTTGGTGCTTTTATCAGCAATTCGTTTCAAGATAGATTGAGCCTATCGCTGGAACGATATATTATTTTGCAAAGTCACTTGAATGATAACGTGTTGAATTATGCGAAGTTCCGACATTATCTTACCAAAGCCTGAAGCGACCTCAGATGAAATGCGCAATGAAAAACTTGTGAAAGCGTACATATTTGAGAGAACACAGCAAGAAATCACCGAAGTCGAGCTAAACCGCGCTAAAATTGTCATTATTGATGAAAATGGCAACTTGAAGCGAGTGCCACTCTTGGCAGAACACTAATTCATATCAAAGTTAAAATAATAAGGAAGTATTATGAATATTGAGCTATCCCCGATTGAAGCACGAGTGATTGGTTGTCTTATCGAAAAAGAAGTCACAACACCTGATTACTATCCCCTAACGCTCAATAGTTTAACCGCCGCTTGTAACCAAAAAAGTAACCGCGAACCCGTTTTGCAACTGAGTGATTCTGATGTACAAGGCGCTGTTGATAGTTTGATCTCTCGCCGCTTGGTCAGTGATGAGAGTAGCTTTAATAGCCGAGCAAACAAGTTCCAGCATCGTTTCTGTAATACAGAATTTGGCGACCTGAAGCTAAGTAAGCAGGAAAAAGGCATTGTTTGCTGTTTGCTACTTCGTGGTGCTCAAACGCCGGGTGAAATTCGCACTCGCACCAATCGCCTTGCTGAATTTTCTGACGTAAAGGAAGTCGAGGCGTTACTAGACAAAATGGCTAATGCTGAAACGGGCGCCCTCGTTGTTAAGTTGCCACGTGAAGCAGGTAAACGAGAATCACGTTACCAACATCTATTTAGTGGCGAAGTAGATATTGAAGCGTTAGCTGCTTTAGCACCGTCATCTACCGGTCAATCGGCGAATGCACGCATTGTTGAGTTGGAGGCGGAAGTTGCGGCATTAAAAGCTGAGGTTCTCGAACTTCGTGCGACGATTGAAGAATTGAATGGTTAACCCAACTAAGACATTGTGGAGCGTGTATTTTGTACGTACACGCTCTGACAAACTTTATTGTGGTATTACGACCAATGTCGAGCGCCGTTTCGAGATGCATTGTGCAGGCACAGGCGCGAAAGCCCTAAGAGGGCAAGGGCCACTTGTTTTAGCGTGGTATCATCCGGCTGGCGATAACCGCAGTATAGCGTCTAAGATAGAGTATCAATTAAAACAAATTCATAAATCACGAAAAGAGGCTTTAATTTGCGGCAAGCTAGATCTAAATGAGGCCCTTCCACAAGAATATTGTGAGCTAATAAACCCGCAAAGTTAAAAATGTATTACGCTTTATAATAGACAAAAAATTCAAATAAAATTCTGATGGTTCAGCATTGTACTGAACTACTTAATGGCTAGGTAAAAAAGAGATTTTGTATGTATAAAACGACTTTAGCTGCGCTACTGTCTCTCATCTCATTAAACGCGATGGCGCATTCGACGCAAGTGTTAAATGGCTATTGGCAGTATGATGAATATCTAGAATCACACGTAAGGCAAAAGGTATTGACGGAGCAACTTTCACAGGCGGTGAGAGAGGAACCGACCACTATAGAAAAGGCGCAAGAACAGCCTATTTCAATCTCTGTGGTTTATCCAGGCCAACAAATTTCAGATTACTGGGTTCGTAACATTAAAGCGTTTGAAGCTCGCTTGGATAAACTGGGCATCAAGTATAATATTAATCAGGTATTTACAAGGCCTAATGTGGATATGCGACAACAAAGCTTGTCGTTACTCGAAGCGATTCAAAACAACTCAGACTACCTAATTTTTACCTTAGATACCACTCGCCATCGAAAATTTATCGAGCATGTAATCAGCTCAACCGATACCAAGCTCATTCTACAAAATATTACCACTCCGGTGCGCGCTTGGGATGATCATCAGCCATTTATGTATGTTGGTTTTGACCACCAGCTAGGTACAAAGCACATCGAAAATTACTACAAAGAAAAAACCGCAGCTGGTAGTAAGTATTCCGTGTTGTACTTTTCAGAAGGCTACATTAGTGATGCGCGTGGAGATACCTTCATTGAAGAGATGAGCCATCATGACGGCTATAAGTTGAGCTCTTCATTCTACACCAAAGCGACCAGAGAATCGGGTTTCAACGCAGCCATGAATGCGGTGGAAAAAGATCCGGATATTTCATTTATTTATGCTTGTTCAACCGATGTCGCACTGGGTGCCGTTGATGCTCTGAAACAACTCAAACGAGGCGATATTTTGGTTAATGGCTGGGGGGGAGGCTCTGCGGAGTTAGAGGCGATCGAACAAGGTGATATTGATGTGACGGTGATGCGTATGAACGATGACACCGGCATTGCGATGGCTGAGGCGATTAAGTGGGACTTAGAAGGTAAGCCAGTTCCCCATGTTTATTCGGGTGATTTTGAAGTGGTAACGAGTGCCGATAGTGGTGAAAAGATCGACATCTTAAAGCGTCGTGCATTTAGGTACTCAGACCAATAATGAAACTGTGGAAAAGGCGAACGGGCAAACACCAACTTGCGACGCTATTAACGCATTCAATTTTTGTGACAATTGGCGTGCTTACCTTAGTGGTTGTGTTACAAAACTACCAAGTAAACCGCCAAGTGGTCACACAAGAAGTTGCTCGTTCAAAGCTGCAAACATCGAGCTTGATACAAGAAATATTTACATTCAGGCTCGAATCGATTGAAATCCAGCAAGATAGCTACAGCCGTAGCTTATCCCTGATCGATTCTTTACGCGGTGACAGTGAAGAAAATATCACCTTATTCTTTAATGGTATTGACCAAATCGATCCCGATCTTTCGCCTGATTTCCGTTTTATCACCAAAGGCGACAAGATAACGTGGAACGATGAGAATCACCGTTTCTACGGTATTGATGATGAACAATTAATGCATATTAGCCATGATCTCGTCACGGGTAGTGATTGGTATATCTCGCAAACACCTTCTGCTTTGGGAATGCGCTATCTGATGATTCGCCGTACCTCACTGATTGCAATGAGTAATGGTGAGGTAGTCGGTGATCTCTATGTCGGTATTGTACTAAACAATAATTTTTCTCTTATTCGCGCATTACTGGATGGCAGTAATGTCGATGAGGTTGTGTTGACGGTCGGCAGTGAAATCATCGCGAGTAGCCTGAAAACGAATGCTCGTCACATCCAATGGCTTGAAGAATACTCTCCGGAACTCAATGCGAATGATTTCATGGTTTCGAAGGTTGATTTAACCATCAACGATGTGGCTACTTTTATTACGGTTTACACCATTCAAGATAACTCTCATATCGCGTTATTAATGCAAGGCCACTACCTCTGGGTTGGTGCTGCACTATTGGTGATCGTGTTAATTGCACTGTACAGCCGATTTTGGCTCCGGCTGAGAGTGTCGAAAGAGCTGAATAACTTAATGGTCTACACCGAGCAAAGCATAGAAGCCAAGCAAGAAAAACGGTTTGAAGGATCTGAAATAGCAGAATTCAACACTATCGGCAAATCGTTTCAACGTTCGTTCAAAAGACTCCGCGAACAAGAAAAGCAATTTACAGACTTATTCAACTACTCACTGTCACCGATGACCTTATGGGATACATCAGGCCAATTACTGCGAATGAATCCGGCAGCGGAACGTACATTCTGTAAAAGTGATGAACTCTATCAATTATTATTAGATAAGCTTATCCCGCAGATTCGAATGGCGGCAAATGGGGCATCATTGACGGGAATTAATATTGCCATCAGCGATATTACTTATCGTTGGAACTTCTCTCCCATCATTATAGACAATCAAACCCGGCACATTATGGCGCAAGGACAAGATGTCACTAGCTTTGTCGAAGCGGAACATCAAAGTAAAATGGCGCGTGAAGAAGCTGAAGAGCTAGCGCGGATTCGAGCGGACTTTTTGGCCAGAATGAGCCATGAGTTGCGCACACCGCTAAATGGTATCTTGGGTGTTTCTCAGTTACTCAAAACCAACCTAACCAAAGCAAACGACATCGAGCATATGAATGTTTTGGTCAATAGTGGCGAACATCTATTAGCAGTACTGAACGATATTCTCGATTTTTCTAAAATTGAACAGGGTAAGTTTCATATCCAAAGCCGAGATTTTAGATTGTACGAAATCGTCAATACGATAGAGAAAACTTATCGACCACTGTGCGATGAAAACAATGTTCGGTTTACGATGCAAAGTAATATCGATGCAGGGCAATTGGTCTGCAGCGATCAAATTCGCTTAAACCAGATCATGTTTAATCTGGTCAGTAACGCGGTTAAATTTACCCATTTTGGTTCAATTAATGTCAGTCTTAATCTCCAGACTCATGGCCGTGATACGACACTGGATGTTGTAGTGGAAGATTCGGGCATTGGTATTGATAGCTCACGACTTCAGCATATTTTTGAGCCTTTTGTTCAGGCCGAAATGACAACAACCCGTGAGTACGGTGGTAGTGGCCTAGGTTTGGCGATTGTTCATAGCTTAGTTGAATTACTTGAAGGTTCGATTTGGGTTGAAAGCGAAATTGGCGTGGGGACACGCTTTAATATTACACTGCCAATCCAATTGCATGACAATGAAGCATCCGCTGAAGACAACCAATTGCTCGTGAAACCCGAAACACTGTTTGATCGCTCATTAGAGGTATTGTTGGTCGAAGATAACCATACAAATGCTTATATCGCCCGTGCATTTTGTGAAAAATATGGAATGAAAGTGACATGGGTGCAAGATGGCTACAATGCCATAGAGCATTTAAAACATAATCCGGAACTCGATTTGGTCTTAATGGACAATCAACTACCGAGTTTGGGTGGAATAGAAGCGACCAAAATTATCCGTCAAGAATTGCACTCTTCGGTGCCAGTCTATGCTTGTACGGCGGATGGTATGCATGATACCAAGCGTGCATTTATCGATGCGGGGGCAAATTATGTCATCGTTAAACCGATCAAAGAGAGCGCTCTTAACAAAGCTCTGATTCATTATCGAGATACTTTTTTCCAAACTAACTATGTTAGCCACATGGATAAGTAACGCTCAGTGAGTTGGGATGACTGTTTGTCAAGAGTGGTTCAGAGTGGCTTGGCTTGGAAGGATTTTTCAAGCAGCGTTTGTTTTAGTGTCTGGGTTAGCTCGATAGCGTGATCAAATTTGACGCCGATTTTATGGCCGTGTTTGGTTTTCTCAATGCTTACAACGGAATAAGTTAACTCTTGCGGTAGTGCATTTGAAAGTTCACAAGCAATCTCTATTATATGCTCTTTTTCGAAGTTGTTTTCTCCCGCAATAGACAAAGCACAGCCGGTGATGGAAAAATCGGTCATAGTCGCTTCGTAGGTGACGGTGTTGGCGGTAACTTGGGCTGGGATGTTGATCGAGTAGCGCTCATAATTGCGAATCGGTTTCGATGCAAAATGTTGTGGCATACGGATCAACAATAACCCAGTTGGTGCGCTTATGCAGGCGAGTACAGAGCTCTTGAACGCAATGATATGGCCAAGTTTCGACTGTGTTACCGCTCGAACGACAACAGAAACGTTGTTCAGTTGGCGCATGACCAACATTTCTTGCGACTTTTTTGGCAACTCAACGATGAGATATTGGCCAAGCTTACACCCTATGTAATCGGCATTGTATGAGTGTGTGTCATTGGGGCCAAACTCAAGATTGATCGATAGCTTGAGGCCAGCGGTCAATAATGGGATAAGCTGATCAACGTTGTTTTGCGGCATAGTCATGAGCGTACGTGGAAAACATATCGCCTACTATAACGTTGAATAACAATAAGTTGAACCGTATCACTTTAGGTGAAGATCATTTTGGGATCTTCGTCTGATGGAGAGTTCATTTTCAAGCCGTCGCAGTTCTTGTGCATCGCAATCAAAATGCAGCTTGGTTCTACGTCTCACAATGTCATCAGCGGTGAAGGCCCACTCATTTTCGACCAAATAATCTAACTCAAAGCGGTGTAAGTCAGCGATGATGATTTCGTTATGAGTCTCGGCATTTTTCACTACGTCCCACACAGCAGTACCATACTGAGCCACGAGTCTTGCAACGGTTGCTGCTGAAAGCGAGGGATGTGCGCAGGTGACTTGATTCAGTAGTACCGCTCTTTGCAGGCCAATAGAGCCGGGAAGGGGGGCTGTCGGTTCTGACTGTGGCGGTGATAAGGCAAGAAAAGGTTCTAACGCTTTGATCACTTTAACGGAAAGCTTACGGTAAGTGGTTAATTTACCGCCGAAAACAGTGAGGAGAGGTGGCGCATTATGCACTGACTGTATTGTCAGATCATAGTCGCGGCTGAGCGCTTGCGCCGACACCGGCTTTTGCTCATTATTACTAGTATCATTCGGCATGTCCTCGAATAAGGGCCGGACACCGCTAAAGCTATCAATGACATCACTCGTATCAAGTTGATGGGTGAAAAATTGGTTGGTGAGCCGCAGCAAATAGGCGGTTTCCTCGTCACTTGTCTTCGCGCTATAAGCATCACCTTCAAAAGGGATATCGGTAGTACCAATCATTGAAAAACGGTCAAGGTAAGGAATAACAAAGACGATTCTTTTATCCTTATTTTGCAAAACGTAGGCGTGTTCTCCTTGATAGAGCTTAGGCACGATGAGGTGCGATCCTTTCACTAAACGCATACTATGTGGGCTTGTTTCTGGCGTGTATTGCTCAATAAAAGAAGCGGCCCAAGGCCCCGTAGCGTTAATCAGTACGCGGCTATAGCGTACTGATTCTAGATTTGTTCGCTGATCAAAAATAGTCACCTTCCATAACCCATGCTCGTATTTACTCTTTATCACTTGGCAATAATTACGCACTTCAGCGCCTGCTAAACGGGCTTGCTGCAAGTTCGCTATCACCAAACGTGCGTCGTCAATCCAGCAATCAGAATATTCAAACGCGGTGGTTATGTTTTTTTCTAAACCATCGGCTGGGTCGACTTTCATTTGTCGGGAAGGCTTAAGAATGCAGCGTCTGGCAAGATGATCGTATAAAAATAGTCCGGCTTTGATTTGCCATTTTGGCCGTAGGTGGGATAAGTGTGGCAGGCGAAAGCGCATGGGTTTAATGAGATGAGCGGCTCTAGAGAGCAAAATCTCTCGTTCGTTAAGCGCTTCTTTGACTAACCGAAATTCGCCATATTCAAGATAGCGCAATCCGCCGTGGACGAGTTTTGAACTGGCTGAAGAAGTTGCACAGGCAAAGTCCTTAGCTTCGAATAATCCGACACGTAGTCCACGATTGGTCGCTTCTGCAGCAATACCCGCGCCGTTAATGCCTCCGCCAACAATGATGACATCGAGCGTGGAATCTTGATTTATTATCGACTTGCCTTTGCTCACTATAAGTTCCTGATATCAGGGCTAATAGTGGTAATTATAGACAAACGCTAATAACGGAATGTGAAAATTATCTAATAACCAACAAACAACATTAAAACAGGCTGTTGATCAAGCGTTGTTCTTCATCAGTAACTTTAAATCGGGCGCTATCATCCAATTTGGTATTGATGACGCCACGTAACTCCCGTAACTGACTTGGCGTGAGTTGATGCAAGCTCGCTTTGAGTAACTCGAGTCTTTTCGAGTCGTGGTATGAGCGCTGAAGATAGGTCGTTGTTCTGGCGTTGTGGACAGTTGCCATTAGAATCCCCTTGTTTTGAAAGCAAAACTAAGCCGCGCCACATCCTTATGGTAATCGTTTTATTTTGGTCGTCGCATCAGTGCGTGCTTAGAGGCATTTAGAATAGATAACTGAGGGGAAGTAATGTCCGAATTGTGTCAGCTAAAGGCGAGAACTCGGTGAAACTGACATTCGTTTTAGGCTACTTTTGCAGCCACTGTGTGTAATCTATAACTCAGAATTACCCACAGTGATGCATTGATAAATAGCGCTGTTATTGCGCTAGACCACTTGTTACTGAGCGCTTTGCTCTGTTTCAGACGAGTGGTTAACTCGTACCGAGAATTTGCTCGCCAGTGAGTGCAGTTCTGGCAGCATGCGATAAATCAAATAGAGCTGCTGTAGCACCATTCTCGCCGAACTGTCATCTTCATCGCGCCATTCTGCAAGGCGAGCTTCCAGTGCAGGGTCATCAATATTTGACGTCGTACATTCCGCAGATTGATCGTTTAATTGGCAGTAGAGAGATTCAAGGTGATGGTGAATCACACGGTGCGATTGCAAAACAAGCTGATGAGTACAATCATTATCGATTCGCGTTCGATGAGCGCCTAAGGCCGAAATATAGCTCAGTAGGGCATGATTGAGCGTTAACAGACGGAAACTTTCATCCACGGCTGAGAGATATCTACCCGGTTCCACCAACATCGCACTGATTGCTGACGTTAAATTGGCATCTTGGTTGTGGGCATTACGACGTGCGATACGGTAGGCGAGGCTATCATTTTTACCAATACGATACTGGCCAATAATCTGTGCGAGGTAATCCTTATTGGAGCGAATACCTTCAGCCATCACTTTATGTAAACGCTTCGATTGCCAATCAGGCAGGATGAAGGTGACGGCCGCAACGGCAAGCGCGCAGCCAATCAATGTATCGGCTAAGCGCGGTAACACGACAGCGTAACCTTCGCCAAGCTGATTAAAACAGAACAACACTAACAGAGTAATAAATCCGGTCGCATAACCATAATTGGCGATACGAAAAGCAAAGAATGCCACACCAGAAATGACGATAAACACCAATTGGCTCTCTTGGGACGGGAATATAGCCAGCAGTGGCGCTCCCACAAGTAGCCCCACCAGAGTGCCTAATACTCGCGCCACCAGTTTTTGTTTTGTCGCGCTGTAGTTAGGTTGGCAGACGAATAGGGTGGTCAGCAAGATCCAGTAGCCACGTTCAATATCAAACAACTGAATAATGCCATAACCGAGGGTTAAGGCGATCGACATCCGAATCGCATGACGAAACAGCATCGAATCTTTGTTGAGATTAGAACGAATGCGTTGCCACATGATCTTTGGCGTGTGTGCATCAGTATCGTCAAGAACTCCTTCTTCTAAACGGCTGACATCTGGGTTGTTAACGTTGCTCAGCTGTCTATCGACCGTGGCTAGGTTATTAAATAGATAACCGAGTTGCGAGAGTAACGAACGCCATTCGGGTTTGTTCTGCTGCTGCAAGTAGGTAAGAGAGGCTTGTAATTCATCGAGAGCCAAGATGGAGTCGGTATATTGAAAGTCCTTACCTAAACGGATTGCTGTAGCGATTTCTCGGCATGCTTTGGCCTGAACTTGCAATAAGTGTTTAAAACGAAAGAGTACGTCAGAACGATCAAAATGCGATGCGAGCTCTTGATAGCGATAATGGCTCGAACTAGCACGTTCGTGAATATCTTGGGCGATAAAATAGATATTGAGGAAACGGTCACTGGCACCATCGATATGGCCACGCTTGGAGCGACTCAGTAATGTGGCCTTACATTGATTTAGCGCAGTAACGGTCAGTGCGTTGAGGTTTGCCTCTTTAATTCGATAGGGCTGGGGATGAAGGTCAGCAACTGGGTGAAAGAGTTCACTTTTCGCATCGAGATAATTGCCTAGCTCATAAAAAACTTTGGATAGACTTTGCTGTACCGGTTGTGTTGGCCAAAACGCATGCCAAATCATCGACATCAAATAGTACCAAGCGGCACCACTGAGTAGCATTAATGGCTGAAACCAAAGGTTGGTGCTTTCGTGAGCCCCTAACATGGCATAGATAGCGATCAATAACGAACCAAAGGCAATACTGGCATATCGAGGACCAATCGCACCTAGCATAATAAAACCGAAGCTAGAGACGAAGAGGCCAATAGCGAACAGTGGTGGATATTTGAAAAGTACTTCAATCGAAACGGAGGCGACTGCGAAGCAGATAAAAGTCAGTGTGACAGATTTTAAGCGACCGGTGAAACTATCTTCACTTTCAGCAAGCGCCGCTGCAATCACCCCAAGAATCAACGGTATGACTAATGAATTTAGCTGGTAATACCAAGTTGGAATGACAACACCTAACAGGGTGGTCAGTATTAATAGACTGTAATTAAACGTCTTATTAGCCCAATAGAGGCGGAGTTGACTCAAAAAATGCACTGTAATTCCAAATTTTACCGTAACTGAGAGCGAATCATAGCAGAGTCTCTATGGTAAACTTCTGATACAGATAAAGAAATAAGTTTAGTTGTTGATAAATTAAGCGTTGCGATTATTGACAACGAATTTTCAATTCCTTTTTCAAATCGGAACAAGGATACGATATGATAAAAGCAACAGAATCCATAGGCTTATTACAATGCAGCTAACTGCAAACAAGACTGCAAAGTTCTTCATCCAAAACGAATATCATCATGTTAGCCTCGATAACGATTTTATCGTATTGAGCTCAGAAAACTGTGAAGAGCGCATTCCCTTTAATATCTGGAATGGTCGCGTTGAACTCAAGCGTGGGTTAATCTGGGGCGGATTGCAGTTCTTCGCACATCCTCAAGATAATCGTCAACAAAGTTGGCTTGTGCAAGGTTTGCCGTGGGAAAAATGCCGCCAATTTGCGCGCTACGCAATCAATCATTATCAGCATTGGCATAACGAGCAATGTCGTCAGTTAGTGGCACATTTACCGCAGTGGGAAGAGCAGGTCAGTGTATTCCATCGTGCACAAAGCTTTGTCACTCATGCTCAAGTTTCACAGTGGCTTGATACGGTAAACCAAGATTTTAGTGCAATGTCGATGTCGCTAGAAGATGCGACGCTGCGTATTCCCAAGCGGATGAGCAAAATTGCCCCATGGATCAACGATTCCGAGCAACAGCTTGAACAGCGTAATCATGACTGGATGCTCAATGAACTGGACAATTGGAAAGTACTATTCTCGCAAATTGAATCGTCACCTCTCAATCTATCGCAGCAAAAAGCGGTGTTGCTAAACGATAACAATAACCTTGTCTTAGCTGGTGCTGGCTCAGGTAAAACCAGTGTACTTACCGCACGTGTGGCCTACTTGTTGCAAAGCCATTTAGCGCAAGCCTCAGAAATATTAATGCTCGCGTTTGGTCGAGAAGCGGCCCAAGAAATGAGGCAGCGACTAAGCAGTAAGATTGGTTCAGGCTCTGAGCCGGTGAAAGTGAACACATTCCATCAGCTTGGTTTGCAGATCTTGCGCCATGTGGAAGGCGATCAAGTTTCGATTTCTCAAGTGGCGACCAACGACAATTTACGTCAAGCCTGGTGTACTGATTGGTTAAAACGCCATTGGATGACACCCACTAGCTACAAACGCTGGCAAAAACATCTGTCGCAATGGCCAATTGCCTATATTGCCGGTGATGAAGAGTTAGGAAGCCATGTAGAAAACCCGAAATTAATCGCTTGGTTAGATACTCAGTTGAGCCAACTAGCGGCGATGGAATGCAGCAAAAAGCAGATCCAGCAACAGCTGGTTGAACATCGTGAATATACACGGCTTAACAGCGAGTTAGCACTAGTGTGGCCATGTTATCAAGCGTGGCTAGAAATGTTGAAAGAACAAAATGAAATCGATTTTAACAGCATGATAAGCCGTGCAACCAGTTACGTGCAAAAAGGCAAATTTACCTCACCTTGGAAATACATCATGATTGATGAATACCAAGATATTTCGCCGCAGCGATTGGCATTAGTGGAAGCACTGTGTAACCAAAGCAAACACCAAGACTGCGTGCTATTTGCCGTAGGGGATGATTGGCAGTCAATCTATCAGTTTGCGGGTGCAGATGTCGACTTGACCACTGGCTTTGCTGAACGTTTCCCTAACTCTACGTTACACTATCTCGATACAACGTATCGCTTTAATAACCAATTGGGTAACGTTGCCAATGCCTTTATTCAGCAAAACCCTAACCAGTTGGAAAAAGAACTTAAGAGCCACAAAGAGCAAAAAGGCAAAGCGGTCACCTTGTTGCCAATGGCGAATGTTGAGAAGGTACTCGATCAATTAGATCGTAAAGCGAAGACAAAGCAAACGGTATTGATTTTAGGCCGCAATCACTACCACAAGCCAGAGTTGTTTACTGATTGGCAGAAACAGTTTAATCAACTCGATATTGAGTTCATGACTTGTCACGGTAGTAAGGGTAAAGAGGCGGACTACGTAGTGATTGTCAATGTTGATGAAGGCCAGTTTCCTGCGCGAGTGAAAGCGATTCACCTCAATGGTGCGTTAACGCAATCGAACGATGATTTCGCTTATGCAGAAGAGCGACGTCTATTTTATGTGGCATTAACCCGTGCGAAGAAAAAAGTATGGGTGGCGTATAAAGGCAGTGGTTCTACTTTTGTCAAAGAGCTACTTAACGACGATTATCCAGTGAACCAAGCATAGTTAGCATTAAGCCAGTGTTAAACGTTGTATAAAAAACCGAAGCCAATGCTTCGGTTTTTTCTTATCTCAGACTGAAATCAGCACTTGCCGTTAAACATTGATAGCAAGAATTAAGTGCGCTCAGCAATGTATGCGTCATAATCTGGAATTTCGATGTCTACTTCTTGCTCGATAAGATCTGAGCTAAAGAGAAATTTAGCGGTGGCACGGTTTGTGGCAACCGGAATGTTCCATACACTCGCGATACGTAGAAGGGCTTTTACATCTGGGTCGTGTGGAACGGCATTGAGGGGATCCCAGAAGAAAATCATCACATCAATTTTACCTTCAGAAATTAACGCACCTAACTGTTGGTCGCCGCCCATAGGGCCACTGATCATGCTCTTAATTGCAAGGCCAGTCTCTTTACTTAGCATATGGCCAGTCGTGCCCGTTGCGTAAAGAAAGTGTCGTTGAAGTTTCTCTTTGTTTTCTTTTACCCAACGCAACAGCTCTGGCTTGCAGTTATCGTGAGCGACCAGCGCGACATGTTTATGTGCTGGCATAGTACGCGTTGTTTTTTGCATCTAATATTCCTAATTATTGATATAAAACGTAGGGCGATACTCTGAAGGAGACAGAGACTCGGCGATCACTTTAGGGTTGAGACTATTCGGTGTCAAAGCTTCTATGATAGGAGCTTCAATTTTTTCATATTGCATCCCATTCAGGTAATGAATTGCCTGTTGAATCGAGAGACGTCCTTGCTTAACCATTTTGTCGGTTGGGGCAAATTCGACACGATTTCGTAGCAAACCGCGATACACGCCATGACTAAGGTAAGTGGAGATGAGACCGATTTGTCCGGTTTTTCCTGCTGAACGCAATTCACTGATTGCCGCTTCAATTGCTACAGCGCTACCCACGATGTAATCGATTTGATCACCTTCAATCGCTTTTTGCACTAGATTGCGTTGTAGCTCTTTATCATTATCAGCCCAGTACGTTTCCGTGATGCGGACATCGCTGTCTTTAATAGCGGCTAGTAGCCCTTGAATAACGGGTTTCGTTCCACCGCTTGATTTTGGTCCAGGTAACAAGGCGACACTAGTGATGCCACTGCCTAGTGGATGTTTACGCTTGAGGTATTCGCCGGTGTAGTAACCCATCCAGTACCAATCAACGCCTACTTCACCTTTGAGGAGGCTTTCCGTCTCTTTATCGACAATCAGTTTATTCACAGTGGCGAAAATGGGGGTATTACCAACATAGCTTTTCAGATCTGAGAAGTAGATATCAGGTGCTACAGTACCTAGAATAATTGCGTCGGCATTCCAGTTGGTACACAGCGCAAGCTGTTCTTTTTGTTTTTCGTGGTTTGGGTAGCCACCGGCTTCGAGTACTCGTAGTTGAACGTTGTTTTTGCGTGCTTCGTCCACCATGCCATAGTTAACAGATAACCAGTAGGAATCTTTGAGGTGAGGGTAAATGGCACAAATTCGTAACGGCTCTTTGGCGACAGAATGAACGCTAAACAATAAGCATGAAAGAAGAAGTGAAATTTTGATAAAGCTATTGGGCACAGAAACAAATGGCATGACGGTTTTCGTTGGATTAAATAGTGTAAACACTGCAGAATATAGCGCATTCTGAGAGAGTTAAGAAGTGATGAATTCCCATGTTACTTGCTAAAGCCAGCATTGGCCGTAAGTTGTTGTTTGCTTTTTTGGCGATGGCACTGTTGGTTCTTATGTCGTCCGTTATCGGCGTTTTTGGTTTTTCGTTTGTGGCGAAAACCGAACGCAATGTAGTTAATTCCGCGATCCCTTCAATGATAGAAGCTCGTCAAGTGGCAGAGCTTAGCTCACGTATTATCTCGTCGGTGCAAAACCTAACCAATGCGCGAACCGAAGCGCAACGTAAACAATCGGGTAAGGAACTGTTTGATCAACTGGAAGCCTTACTGACTCATATCAAACAATTAGGCTCAGATTCTTTTGATTCTCAGTTACTTAAATCTCTTGAAACGAATGTACAGCAGATCATCAACACGTTGGGCAAACTCGGCATCGTCGTCGAGAAGAAGCTGTTTCTTGAACACGATTTAATTGTACGCACGGAAGATATGCGTACTCTTGCCCAAGAATTGGAGCAACTTACTCGCACGCAAGTTTCAAATACCAGCACTATTGCGGTGGCGAACGTCACGCACATTTATGATCTGCTAGCAAAAAAGCAAACAGAGAAAGCCTACCAAGCACTCGATGCTCTAGTCGAAGTTGATTTGGATCTCTCTGAGCGCTTGCATGAACTGCACCTATTAGCGTTCCAAATGCTAAATCAAATCGAAGAAATTCGCACGATTAACGATACTAAGCGATTAAGCAGTATTCGCGAGCAGTTCAATAATAACTTGTCAATCATGAAGCGCCGCGTAACGGCAGTGGAAGATCCGACACGCTCAGTACAAATGTCTGAACTTCTCACCCAACTTGATAAGCGTGGGGTCGCATTTGATGTTGTGTTACAACGTCACGATAACGAGCAAGAATCACATCAGTTGATGCTCGATACGCTCAATCAATTCACAGCACTGAATACGACCGTTAATAAGTTGGTGGATGATTCCAACCAAGCGACAACGGAAGCGGTCGACGAGTTAAAAACCACGCTTAATTTTGCCCAATTGACCCTTACTATCATAACCGTGTTAGGGATGATAATCGTGGTACTCATCGTATGGAAAGTGGTTTACGTGTCGGTATTAAAGCGATTAGCGGAGTATTCTTCTGCGCTGCTGTCGATTGCTCAAGGACAATTGAAGGTCGATATTACGGTAAAAGGTAACGATGAATTGGCGCATATGGGACAAGCTATCATCACTGCGCGAAATACCGCCCATGCACTGAAAGTGGTGGCGGAGAGTGAACGCACCGCTAAGCGCGAGCTAGAAGAACATAAAGGGCAATTAGAGGAGTTGGTCACTGAGCGTACACATCAGTTACAAGAAGCGAACAAGCGTCTTAACCTCGAAGTGGTTAACCATACATTAGCTCGCCAAGAAGCAGAGCAGGCGAGCCGTGCTAAGTCTGCCTTCCTTGCGACTATGAGCCATGAAATTCGTACCCCAATGAATGGTGTGTTAGGTACGGCTCGTCTACTTAAAGATGCCGGGCTAAATGCTCAACAAACTTACTATGTCGACATCATCAACCGCAGTGGCAAAACCTTGCTCGCGATCCTTAATGATGTGCTTGATTACTCCAAAATTGAAGCGGGTCACTTAGAAATTCGCCCGGTTGATTTTAATCTTCACTATATGGTTGAAGATGTCCATCAACTGTTAACCGGCCGAGCGAAAGAAAAACACCTTGAACTGAACACCATCATCGAAAGTGATATCGCACCATTTTGGTATGGCGATGTTACGCGCATCAGCCAAGTACTGACTAACCTGGTTGGTAACGCCATCAAGTTCACCGACGATGGACATGTTGATATCTACGTTTCATTAGAAGATGAAAATCAGGTGATGTTCGAAGTATCAGATTCGGGTATTGGTATTTCACAACAAGAAATGGAAACACTGTTTGATGCCTTTACACAAGCGTCGGGTGGTTTAGGTGTTAAAGGTGGTACTGGACTTGGTTTAGCGATCAGTAAGCGTATTGTAGAGGCGATGGGTGGTACGCTAAATGTGGAATCCGAAGTCGGTCAGGGGAGCCGATTCTGGTTTACCGTTCCACTTGAATTAGGACAAGAAGTCGCGAAGAAGGAGAGTCAGAATCAATGCGTTCTGAGTGCCAAAGTGTTGTTGGTGGAAGATAATCCAGTTAACTGCCTGGTTGCAGAAGGGTTCCTGACAAATTTAGGCCACCAAGTTGTGATTGCCGAAACGGGTGAAGAGGCTAAACAATTGTTTGCCGAAGACAAGTTCGATATTGCCTTGTTGGATATTAACCTACCTGATTGTGATGGCCGCGATCTGTTGGAACAGCTTCGTCAAATGGAGCAAGATGCCCAAATACCAGCGTCAGATCTAACGCCTTTTGTTGCCGTATCAGCGCATGTCTATAACGAAGAAGTTGAGAGTTATCTGGCGGCAGGTTTTGATGGTTACTTACCGAAGCCGCTAGATAAAGAAGCGTTATGTGAACTTATTCAGAATCATCTGGAAGGAAAGACTTTGTTACTCGATCAGGCTAATTTGCCTCAACCTTGCACCAACCACCTAAGCGTCATTAATGAAGCGGTGATCCTTGATGATCTCAACGTGCTTGGTAAAGAAAAAATGCAGCACATTGTGGAATTGTTCCTCAATGGCAGTGATGAGATATTAGCCTTACTGACTTATGCAGAACAGGCGAATGACAACGTTCAAGTGAAGCAGTTGGCGCATAAATTGAAAGGTTCAGCGGGAAGTTTAGGCTTAATGGCTCTCCACCAAGTGTGCGCTGATATTGAGAGTGCCAACAACCCGAGGCAAACCTACCAAATTTCAAAAACTAAACTGGTCGACGTTCTACAAGAGTCCAAGTTGGCATTATTAGCGATAGTCGCCTAAATATAGTCGGCAAAATAATGATAAGTTTTAGTTGATCAATAACGGATTAGTAAAGAGTAACAAGATTAGATCATCCAAATGGCCGATAGGGCAATTAACGATTGTGCGGTGTAGTAAGTGAACATTACGACATGGCGAGAAAAATCGGAACTTGCTCTAAATCGGTCAATGGCTAAAACCAAATCCGACATAATAAAAATGATCGCTCCAATACCCGCTAACACACCGATGTGTTCTGGAGAGGTTTGCCACGCTTGAATCGCATTCCAAGCCATAAACAAAATAGCAGCTATATAACAGCCTACATGCCAGCGAACCTTTTTCATATTTGGCGCCAATAAGAGAAAGATCACCACGCCACTAAACGCTAATAAGATAGGCAGCAGCAGATTCGTGTAACTCGGAATAATGAGCGAGAAAGCGAATCCGTAGCAGATCTGTACAGTTAAAAAACACCACAAACCAGCGAGGAAATGATCCTTGGGCGACATCAGAAGTGCATCGCCTAATACCGACAAAGATAGCCCTAAAGCAATGAGATGATTGTAGTCGTTGTTGTGACTTGGACTGCCAACCACCAGCAACGCAAGTAATACCGCAGGGAGAGGCTTGCTAAGGTAAAATAGCCAACGCGGCCCATGACTAATCGTGTAAATATGCACTAAGCAAAATGAAACAATAGCAAACCACATATTTTTCCTTTAGACATAAACCATCTGTATTGATCCCCGTAACCTTAGCGGTTGTTGCTCAAAATTTCTATATGATGTTGAAAATTATTAATCTTTTACCAGTCGTCTAATGGAAAAGTTTGGTTTTATTGATGGTAGTAGTCATAAAGAGCAATTTGTATGTGAAAGTGGTCAATTTTGTCTGTTAGCCACTATTCTTATCAGACCTATATGTGCTGAGGTAACTGGTATGAGTAATCCTGTTTGTTGGTTTGAAATCTATGTTGATGACGTTGAACGAGCGAAAGCATTTTATCAAGATGTCTTTAACGCTGTTCTTGAACACATTGAAACACCGGATGGGTCAAATATTGAAATGTGGGCTTTTGGTTCAGATATGGAATCTTATGGTGCGACGGGCACAATTGTTAAAATGCCGGGAATGGCGGCTGGGGGGAATAGCGTAATCGTTTATTTTTCTTGCGAGGATTGTTTAAACGAAGAGCAGAAAGTTGTCGCTGCTGGAGGTAAGGTCATTCAGCCCAAAATGTCGATCGGCGAGCATGGGCGGATCTCATTAGTAAGCGATACTGAAGGTAATATTATCGGATTACATTCTACTCAATAAGCGTTCTTCGTTGATTTGAAACGCGATCGACAAGGGTGTTAATAACGAGATTTAGGCTTAGCACATGTCATGCTAAGCCTAGAACTAAAAGCTGAAAGTTAAGCAATCGCGTTTTCTAGGATGACGCGGCTTTGCGTCAAATCAATTGCTTGTGTTTCACCTAACGCAACCATGCCATGCTTTTCAAGTTGCTCAAGAACTAAATTGATTGCTGCTGCTTTATCGCCGTTATGTTCGGTTAGTTGGGTCGGTACATTAAGGCTGTGATAGAAGCCTTCAATCGCGTCGATAGTGCGCTCAGCAAGCTGGTCACCGGAGTCTAAACGGAACACCTCACGGCCCATCTGTTCAAGTTTGCCGCGTTTAAGTTCAATCTGATTACGCAATAGAGAGGGTTGCACGATCGCTAAAGATCGCGCGTGATCAACATGCCAAAGTGCTGTTAATTCATGGCCAATCATATGAGTCGCCCAATCGTGTGGTACGCCGGAACCAATCAAGCCATTGAGCGCTTGGTTTGCCGTCCACATTAGGTTTTCTCGCCATTGGTCATTATCACGTTGGTCATATTGGCTCGCAAGCGTCAAAAGATTACGCAATAACACTTCAGCATAGCCATCTTGTACCATATGGCCGTGATTGTAGGTCAGATATTGCTCGCAAACATGAACCCATGCGTCGACTAAGCCATTGATAAGTTGACGTTCAGGCAAGGACTTCATTACATCCGGATCCATAACCGCGAATTGTGGTTGAACAAAAGGGGAAAGAAATGCCAGTTTATCTTGCGTTGCTGCTTTCGTGATAACCGCTCCAGAATTCGATTCAGACCCCGTTGCCGGCAGGGTGAGTACTGCACCCAGAGGTATTGCTGATCCTACTTGGTGTTGGCCTGTCAAAATATCCCAGCCGTCACCATCGTAATGAGATGCCGCAGCGATGTACTTACAGCCATCAATAACCGAACCACCACCGACTGCAAGGATCATCTCAATCGCGTGCTCTTTGACAATCGCCACCGCTTTATCGAGTGTTTCTTTGGTTGGATTCGCTTCAACACCCGAAAACTCGCACCATTGATGATTTTCCAGTGCTGCTGCAACTTGCTGATACACTCCGTTAGCTTTAATTGAACCACCGCCATAAACCACAAGCACTTTAGTTGTAGTAGGAATAGAATTCGCGATAGCGGCAATTTGCCCTTGGCCGAAGAATATTTTTGTCGGATTTAGATAAGTGAATTGCATAGACATGGCACACCTCGTAGGGGTAGTTTGGAGAACTAATATTATTGATTTATTTATTACTTAATGGGGGCGGTCAAACACGATTGCAACTCAATAATCGTTGAATCACCGTTAATGAGTGAATAGCGCTTTAATCAGTTGTTGTTTGATAATGCTGTGTCGTGCCTCGTTACGTAGTAAAAGACGTAAAGGCATACTAATTGAGCACATTGTTGATTATACGAACAAAAACGGGGAAAGAATCATTTACAAATTTGCTGTTTTTTACTGGCAGTGTTTAAGCGATACTAAATTCCCCTATAGGAGATCTAGTCAATCTTCTCAAACACCCTCAGTCAGAGGGTGTTTTTTTTATTATTATTTAGCGTCGTTCAGCAGTGGTTTAGATCGTTCACCATTAGGTTGCAATATCGTTTTTCAATGGGTTGTACTCATACTGACTGCTATCAAGATTATTGTCCTCAAAACGGTAGCTTTCTGGGACAACCACGACGCCGTTGGGGGAAATGGTAAAGCGTCGTGCATCATCAATACGATTTAAGCCAATTTGTGTTCTTGGTGGGATCTTGACGTGCTTATCGATAATACAATTCACTAGTTGGCAACCTTCGCCAACCTCGACATCGTCAAATAAAATACTGTCAACAACGGTCGCGCCATCCAAGATACGTACGTTGGGCGAAACAATCGAGTTTTGCACGGAACCGCCAGAATTAATGACGCCATTTGAGATCATCGAGTTAATGAAAATGCCTTCATTTCCAGTAGCAGAAGAAACGGTGCGAGCTGGTGGATATTGCCTTTCATAAGTTCGAATTGGCCAATCGTACTGATAGAGATTCATGGGTGGAATCGGCTCCAACAAATCCATATTGGCTTGGAAAAAAGAGTCAATCGTGCCCACATCGCGCCAATAACAATCCATCGCCACACGGCCCAAAGGATTACAAAACTGATAGGCATAGACTTGTTGGCTTTCAATCAGCTTAGGAATGATGTCGTTACCAAAATCATGGCTAGAATCGGCTTTTTTTGCATCCAATTCGAGTTGTTCGCGCAACACATCGGCATTGAAGACGTAAATCCCCATCGAAACATCGGCAATATTGGGGTCATAGGGGCTAGTAGGGGGATCACTCGGTTTTTCAATAAACTCGGTAATAACCGAGTCGGCTCTGGTTCTCACTACACCAAATTGATGAGCTTCTTCCTTGTTGACGCCCATACAAGCGATGGTCAGTTTTGCACCATTCTTTTTATGTTCGGCAATCAACGCTGCATAATCCATACGATAGATATGATCACCCGAGAGGACCACCACATACTTGGCATCGCTGCGCTCCAAAAGCCACAGATTGTGGTAAATCGCATCTGCCGTGCCTTCATACCATTTACCGCCGCCACGCATTTGTGGAGGGACCACGGAGATGAATTCCCCCAACTCTGGATTAAGTAATGACCAGCCATCACGAAGATGTTTCTGTAATGAATGCGATTTGTATTGCGTGAGTACCAAAACTCGTCGTAGCCCTGAATGAAGGCAATTGCTTAATGTAAAATCGATAATCCGGTATTTTCCGCCAAAGGGAACGGCGGGTTTCGCCCGATCATCGGTTAAAGGACTTAAGCGTGAACCGACACCTCCTGCGAGGATGATGGTTAATGTGTCTTGCATGGTGACTCTCCGGTTTCTGACGTTGCCTGCAAACAAATAAGTTGCTTACTTGATAGAGGTTAGTACAAGAAATAGGCCATTATGCAAAGTATTGGTTTTTCAGAATATTTACTGTTTGAGTTGGCGAACTACGTCTCATTAGAGTGCAACGTTGTGTTGTTTTGCACTCAATTGGGGATTGAAGCAATAATCAGACAAAGGAAGAAGCGTTGATCCGAATGTATAAAAAAACGCCTTATAAAAATAAGGCGCTTACATAGGGGGAATTCAGGAGTGAAGCATGAAATCGATTAAGCGGTCACAGCCACTTTCTTATCACGACTCTTGAGGAATGCATAAGTAAAGCCCGTCACTGCCGTACCTGCTGCAATTGCGACTAAGTACATCAACACCGGAGAAACTGCATTTGGGATCAACAGGACAAACAAGCCGCCATGTGGCGCCATCAGTTTTGCTCCAAACAACATAGAAAGAGCCCCCGTTAATGCGCCGCCCGCCATACATGATGGGATAACGCGAATAGGATCTTTCGCGGCAAATGGGATCGCACCTTCAGAGATAAAACACAGACCAAGAACGAATGATGCTTTACCCGCTTCGCGTTCACTTTGCTCAAATTTACTTTTCGCAAGGAACGTCGCTAGCCCCATACCAAGAGCTGGAACCATACCGGCCGCCATAATTGCCGCCATTGGTGCGTATGTTTGTGAGGCTAATAAGCCAACACCAAAAGCATAAGCAGCTTTGTTAACCGGACCACCAAGGTCAAAACACATCATTGCGCCAAGGACAATACCAAGCATAACTGCACTGTCTGAGCCCATATTATTAAGGAAATCCGTCAGCGCAGTCATAATGCCAGCAACAGGGCCACCGACAATATAGATCATGACTAAACCGGTAAATAAGGTCGCAACAAATGGAATGATCAGGATTGGCTTAAGCGCCTGCATCGATTGAGGTAGCTGCAGTTTGTCGGCAATAAATTTAGCCGCGTAACCGGCGATGAAACCTGCGGCAATACCGCCTAGGAATCCGGCACCAGTTGAACTGGCTAACATACCACCAACCAGACCTGGCGCGAGGCCCGGACGATCTGCAATAGAGAAAGCAATAAAGCCCGCTAAGACAGGGATCATCAGCGCAAATGCAGAACCACCACCGATGGTCATTAGTGCAGCAGCCAGTGTGCCTTCTTTTTCAAATGCATTAATACCAAAGACAAAGGATAGGGCAATGATCAGCCCGCCCGCAACAACGACTGGAAGCATATGAGATACGCCGGTCATTAGATGCTTATAGACACCTTTCTTTTCGTCTGTTGCTGAACTGGTTGCGCCAGCCGTCGCAGTGAAAGGAGTTGCGTTAGCAAAAGCGGTTGTGATTTCTTGCTCGGTTTTCTTGAGCGCAAGCCCAGTACTGGTTTTATATAACTTTTTGCCATTAAAGCGCTCTAGGGGCACTTCAATGTCAGCGGCGATAATCACCAAATCAGCATCAGCGATCTCTTGAGCACTCAATTGGTTTTTCGCGCCCACAGAGCCACGGGTTTCCACTTTGATCTGGTGGCCCATCGCTTGCGCTTGTTTCTCTAACGCTTCCGCCGCCATAAAGGTATGTGCGACGCCTGTTGGACATGCGGTAATGGCAACAATGCGTTTTTGCTGCTCAGAATCAGTACAAACCGGCTCAGATTGACAAGCAACTTCAAGTAAGACCGCCTTGGCGTCGGCATCTTTCAAAACCTGCTGTGCGTTGTGGATGACTTCTTCGACATCAACACGGTACACTTTTTTACCCACAAAACGTCGATCATCAACTTCACGATTCGCTGCAATAATCACAACATCACTTGCGTCGATGATTGCTTCGTCAATCTCAGTGTAAGGGATCACATTCGATTGGCATTCTATATTGGCTGTCCAGTTTAGTGCTTGAGCCGCTTTTTCCAAAAGCCCCGCAGCAATAATGCTGTTAGCAACGCCGCTAGGACAAGCGGTAATAATAGTTAGATTCATAACATCGACCTTTTGTTATTTGAATTCAGACGAAATTGGATTGATTTCTACTTGTTGTTGTAATGCGATAACTTCTGCAACCTCAGCGACACCAACTCCCACCTGCGAAACCGCAAGGGCAGAGAGTGCTGTTGCGAAGGTGAGTAATTGATTTTTTTCCATTCTTTGCATGTGTCCCCAGCATAGTCCGGCGACAAGGGTATCCCCAGCACCTACCGTACTGACCACCGACATTTTTGGTGGTCTCGCTGCCAGCCATTGGTCTTGGCTTAGCCACATAACACCTTTTGCCCCAAGTGAAACGACGATATTGTCGATTCCTTTAGTACTTAGTTGTTCAGCGATACCAACCACGTCTTTTTCGCTTGAAACGGGTTGTTGGGCAAAATCCGCCAGTTCTTCGTCATTGGGCTTAATTAGCCACGGCGCGGCTTCGATACCGGCTTCAAGCGCGGCTCTGCTCGAATCAAACAGCACTCTTTTACCGTTCGCTTTGAGTTTTCGTACCCAGTTGGCACACATTTCTGGTGTTACGCCGCTCGGTAAGCTGCCCGCAAGGACGAAATAATCATGGTCGTAGCAAAGCTCATCGAGGGTTTGTTCAAACAGGTCAATCGCTTGCTGGTTAACCGTTACGCCAGGGAAATTGATGTCGCTAACGGCGCCATTGCTTTCGACTAGTTTAACGTTGATCCTTGTCGAACCCTCTACGCGAATGAATCGATCCGTGGCGCCCATCTCCTCAAATAACTGACAAAATAGCGCTTGATTATCTAGGCCAAGAAACCCTGTCACAGTGACGTCTGCACCTAAGTCGCTCAACACACGCGCAACATTGACACCTTTACCTGCCGCATGAAAATCACTTCGTTCAACTAGGCTGACACCACCTTGGACTAAGGCCTGCAAACTACCTGTTAGATCCAATGCAGGGTTTAAGGTAATGGTCACGACTTTATTGATTTTGTTTGTAGCTTGGATACTCATAGGGTTATGCCTCACCTAGACCAGATTCGATCGCTTGTCCGATTGCTGCCAATGCTTGTTTTGCATCGTCGCCCTGAGCAACAAATTCCAACTGGTGGCCGTGTTTAACGCCAAGCGCGATAACCTTCATTAAGCTTTTAGCGTTAACAAACGCGCTGTCGGAATCAATGTTACGCACAGTAATAGTGGCATCGAATTTTTTAGCACTTGCGACTAACATCGCGCCTGGGCGGGCGTGCAATCCATGAGCGTTGCGGATTTGGAAAACCGCACTATTGCCATCAGCGGTTTGAGCTTCGTTGGCACTAATATCGACCAATGGATTGAATAGTGTGATCAACTCTTCAGCGGTCTTATCGTTTAAACTTCCAACGGAGTGGTTAGTAATCAACGTCTGAATGACGTTAAGCTGAGCTTGATGCGCACCATTACAAGCGGAAAAAGTGATCAGGGATGTGACGTTTTTGCCTTCGTAGTGGCACTGATTTGCAGTTGAAACAAATGCCATACCTGTTTGGTTGCTCCCTTTGTTTGAAGCGAGCAACCAAACGCCATCACCAAGGTGGGTAGGGGCTTTTGCGACCACATCAGCGACAAATTCGTTGTTAACGCTGCCACTGTTTTTAAGTGAGCCAGCTGAAACTGCCGCCATCTGAATCATATCGCTTGCTGGAAAGCCAAGCTGAATGTGGCTGGCATCAAAGTCGATATTAAATTGTGTTTCACCGTTTAGCAGTGCAATGATTTGTTCCGCGTTGTTGGCATTTTTCAGCGCAGTTTCAACGTTGTCATCAGCTAAGACATTGGTTAGCTGCTTTAAGATACCCAAGTGTTCATCACTTTTTGCCGCGATGCCGATGGCAAGGTAAACCAGGTTGCCGTCACCCCAATCTATGCCTTGAGGAAAATGGGAGATAGTGACACCAGTCTGTTTAACTAAGTCACGAGTGTCGACTGTACCGTGTGGGATAGCAATACCGTTGCCGAGATAGGTCGAATTTTGCGCTTCACGCGCAGCCATACCTTGGTGATAACCTTGCTCTACTAAGCCTTTTTCGACCAGTTGCTGAGCGAGAGAATGAATGGCAGCGTGCTTATCCGCAAACTCCTGATTGAGTGATACGTCTTGTGTGGAAAGCTTTAGCATGTAGGCCTCGTAGGGTGTTATTCGTTGTACTTACAATGTCGCTGAATCGGTTCAGCAACTAGGTAAAAAAATTCAGCAAACCGTTAGGTAATAATCATGATATTGAGATATACACGACAAATTGGTTGTTTGCTGAATCCTTTCAGCTTTAATGCTGAATCCATTCAGCGTATAATGCAAACATTGTTGAGATCATTGTTTACAAACTTTGATCTAATCCACAGAACGTAGATCAGAATATGACACTGGATGAAATAGCGAAATTGGCCGGCGTATCGAAAACGACAGCCAGTTATGTGATCAATGGTAAGGCTAAGACTTACCGAATCAGCGAGAAGACACAGCAAAAAGTGATGGCGGTAGTCGAACAACATAATTATCGACCTGATGTTGCGGCAAGCTCACTTCGAGTTGGAAGCAGTCGCTCGTTTGGTTTGGTGATCCCAGATCTAGAAAACACCAGTTATGCAAAATTAGCAAAATTACTTGAACAGAATTCGCGCAAAGCGGGTTACCAAATATTGATAGCGTGCTCTGATGATGATCCACAAACAGAAAAAAGCGTGGTGGACGCGTTAGTCAGTCGCAAAGTCGATGCGTTATTTGTTGCGAGCTGTATTACTGATGCGAGCGAGTTCTACCAGACATTACAGAGCAAGGGGACACCGGTTGTTGCCATTGACCGCCCACTGGATGATGAGCATTTTTGCTGTGTGATCAGTGAAGACTTTGGTGCGGCACATGAGTTAGCTATGTCAATACTTAGTGACGGTGTCACTAAACTTGGAGTGATTGGTGCGTTGCCAGAACTCAACATTTCCCGTGAGCGTGAACTCGGCATTCGTTCTGTCGCTAAAGAACGAGGAATAGAATTACAGCTAGGTTATGGCGAGCATTTTAATCGTGAACAGGCACAAGTAATATTTCAGCAGTGGGTAAATGAGGGGAATGTGCCCCAAGCGCTTATTACAACGTCTTACACCTTGCTGGAAGGCGTTCTGGATGTCTTACTTGTTCACCCTGAACTGATTGGTCAGATTAAACTTGCTACGTTTGGTGATAACCGCTTGTTGGATTTTCTACCATTTAAAGTAAATTCGCTGCCCCAGCAGTTTGAAGTGATAGCCGATAGTGCGCTTGCGCTGGCCCTGAATGCCGCAGCTAAGCGCTATGAAACCGGTGTTGAGTTGGTGCCGCGACAAATTAAGGTTCGAAATTAAGCGCAAAACGCCCCGCGAAAGCAGGGCGTTTTTGCGTCTAGCGATTTGCTAACTGACCATTAGTGTTTGAACATCTGAACCTGGCGATTAAGGCGCATCGCGATAGATTGGAGATCCTCAGCAACGGTACGTGAACTGACCGCTTCTTCAGACAGTTGATTGGAAACATCATTTGCCTGTTGAATATTTTTGCTTATCTCTTCCGTTACCGTGCGTTGCTCAGAGGCTGCGTTGGAAATTTGCGTCGCCATATCTGAGATCTCTTGAATCGAGATGGTGATTTTCTCTAAAGCACCAGTGGCATCGTTGGCATCTTCGACACTTGACGATGCAAGCGTTTGACTGCGGTTCATCGATTCTACTGCTTCATGACTGTTTTTTTGCAAACTTTCAATCATGTCACGAATTTCTACCGTTGAACTGTGAGTTCGTTGTGATAACACGCGCACTTCATCCGCGACTACAGCAAAGCCACGACCTTGCTCACCAGCACGTGCAGCTTCAATCGCTGCGTTCAAGGCTAACAGGTTGGTCTGCTCAGCAATATCGCTAATGGTGGAAAGAATGGCATTGATCTCTTTAGAGTTTCGCTCGAGCTCACTGATGGTATTCGATGCGTGTTGCAACTGTGAGGCGAGGTTAGTGATTGATTCTTGATTGCGTTTTATGACCAATTTACCTTGGTCGCAATGTTCCGTTGAACCAAAAGCCGAGTCTGCCGTTAAGCGTGCATTAGCTGCCACTTCTTCCGCTGCTGTCGACATTTCATGGACAGCAGTCGCAATTTGTGAGACTTCGTTAAGCTGAACTGAAAGGCCATCGCTAATTTCTGTCGCGACGCGGGTGCTGACTTTCGATTGTTCGTCAATACTCTGCGCTGATTGAGAGATATCTGTGACCACTTCTTGCAGCTTGGCGATAAAGGCATTGACGTGACCCGCTAACAGGCCAATCTCGTCTTTACTATCGACGTTTATACGTTTGGTTAAGTCACCATTACCTTGTGACAGATCACGCATTGACTCGCTCAGTGAATGAAGGGGAGCAAGAGCCTTTTTCACAATGAATAATGAAATAAGCGCAATAATGATCACTTGTATCAAGCCTAGAATCATCGACTGTTGAACCAACGATTGATGCGATTGGAAGGCATGATCTTTATCTATGACAATGGTGTAGTACCAATCGGTATTGGGTACCTTACGCACAGCCAGTAGCGAATCAACGCCTGAAATAGAGAGCGGTTGTAAATGATTAATTGATGAGAGCTCGACAATCTTGCTCATGGTTAAATCAGGCGAAATGCGATCAAGATTTTTGAGCGTCAAATCGTTATTGGCGTGGCCAACAATATGGCCTTGGCTGTTGACTAAAAATCCAAATACGCCCGCTTCATCGGATTCTACGATATCGTCTACTAGCGTACTGATCTCAACATCTGCACCAAGTACACCTTCAATACCGGCCGTATTAAATGGTTTGGCAATAGAAATAACCAGTTTCTGTGTTCCTATATCGACATAAGGCTCGGTAATTTGCATTGTGCCAGCCGCCATCGCTTCTTGATACCAAGGACGAGTACGAGGATCGAATCCATTTGCGTCAATTAGAGGTACACCTTGTAAAAACTGGCCATCAGCAAGACCCGCGTAAACAATTTGAAAATCACCCGCCTTAGTTAGGTAAGCTAAATAGGACTCGAGATCACCACTTTCTTTAAATACACCAGTAGCAGCATCAACAACTGATATTTTAGCTGAAAACCAGTTGTTCATACTGGCGATGTTACCTTCTAATAAGGTCATACCGTACTGTGTTGTTGAGCGCTGAGTTTCGTCGAGAATTTGACGTCCTGTAAGATACGTTTGCGCTGCGGTCATCATGAGTACAGCGGTAACAAACGCGATAGTTAATTTTGTTTTTATCGATAATGCTGACATATACAACCTTTTCCCTATATCAACTGTTAAGCGCGCGGAGCATATCAGACAGCGTTCGAAATAAAATTTTAAATTCTATGGAAATTTGATTTAGGTCGAAAGAATAGCCAGCATTTATCTATACGACAGAAAAAAGTAATGAATATTTAACAATCTGTTCGCCAATATTTAGCGTAAATACGCGTTAAATTGGAAGTGGTAGAGGAAATAACTATTTTGTTGAGCGAATAGTGTGATTGTCAGAATAATGACGAAAAGTTAGAGGTGAGCTGAATAACATCATCAAAAAAGCCTACGGATCATCGTAGGCTTTGCATGTTAAGTCACGCTGTTTAACAGGATGTGTACACTTAAACGAGAGATTTAAAACTGGAAGCGTACTGATAGCGCAAGCTGTGGTCCGTAAATACCCGAATTACGCGTTTCAGCCGATAGCGAAAGCTGGTCGGTTGAATGAAAACGAACGCCGGCGTGAAACACAGAACGTTCATCAAGAACACCGACACGCGTAGTTGCTTCCACTTGCGCTGCTAGCCATACCCGTAAGCCAATATTGAATTCAGGCACGGTATTACGCTCTTTATGTTCATCTTCAGGGTAAGTAATGGTATGCAAGAGAGCTTGACCAAAAACGTCAGCAAATTGGTTAATTGGCCCATTAAAACCAAAACCAGCAGCTAAGTCAGCATCACCTTTAAATTGGCTATCTGCATGAGCGACAAAATGAACGCTTTCTAGTAGCTGTTTGCTGACCTCGATACCGGAAAATTTTGGGTTAATTGCGGTACGAAATTCTAAATAGTTATAGTTAAAGTTATTAGCAAACGCAGGTTGCGCAAGCAATAAGCTGGCTAGCAAGCCTAAAAGCCATTTTTTGTTCAAAGTTCTTCTCCAACTGACAGCGGTGATGCTGAAAGGCCCACAAAATGTGGGCCTGATGTTGGTTATTTTACCTATTAATTTTATAGATTTACAGTACTTGAATACGATCTACCTCGATCTCAGGCGTATTGCCACCCTCAAACTCACCAAATAGACGAACTCGGGTTGTAGCATCTATTGGTGCGGCAAGACGAATGTCATCATCAAGCTCTATTTGAACTTCGGTGTTACCATCGGTAAACATAAATTTGTCATTGCTCAACTGACGAACTAAGTGACCTTCTACAACGACGTGCTGTTCGGTAAACATGTTGCTCTCCGCGACTAACTTGGTCATGTTGCTCAACTCAACAGGGCCGTTGAACTGAACGCCGTTCGATTTTTGATGATGTCCACCATCGGCCAGGGCAATGGATGGGATAAGAATGACAGCAGCAGCGATAGCTAAAATTGTTTTTTTCATAATAAGTTCCTTCATTGATGCTATTTTGGCGATGTGCCTTGATTTGATGATGCTATTAAACAACACCTTAGGTGAATCAATGCTGAGCTAGGTATTCATTTTCAATTCATGTTTTTGTTAGAAATAGCCGCTTAAACTGGTTATCATCGCGAGAATCAAAATTCACAAGTCAATCCGTTATGTATTCAGCTTTACAAGCTCTGATGGTACAGGGCACCACGTCTGACGCAGGGAAAAGTGTTCTAGTCGCCGGTTTATGCCGTGTTTTGGCAAGGCGTGGTGTGCACGTTGCTCCTTTTAAGCCACAAAACATGGCCCTAAATAGCGCAGTAACCGAAGATGGTGGCGAAATTGGTCGCGCTCAAGCGGTACAAGCCGCTGCGTGTAACGTTAAACCTACCGTCCATATGAATCCGGTTTTGTTAAAGCCTAATTCTGATACAGGTGCTCAAGTCATTTTGCAAGGTAGGGCGTTAAGTAATATGGAAGCGACCAGCTATCACGATTACAAGCGAGTAGCGATGGAAACCGTCATGGATTCTTTCAATAAGCTACAAGCCGAATTTGACTCGGTAATGATTGAAGGCGCTGGTAGCCCAGCAGAAATTAACCTACGCGAAAATGACATCGCTAACATGGGCTTTGCTGAAAAAGCCGATGTGCCTGTTATCATTGTCGCAGATATCGATCGTGGCGGTGTTTTTGCTCATCTTTACGGAACATTGGCGCTCTTGTCAGAATCAGAACAAGCACGAGTAAAAGGCTTTGTCATTAACCGTTTCCGTGGCGATATCAAGTTGCTCGAGTCTGGCCTTGATTGGCTAGAAGAGAAAACGGGCAAACCGGTTATTGGTGTTTTGCCGTACTTGCATGGTTTTGACCTCGAAGCTGAAGATGCTATCAATAATGACCAAGGCGATAAAACAACAGCGAAATTAGTCGTCAAAGTTCCGGTATTGACACGTATCAGCAACCACACTGATTTCGACATACTGCGTCAAAATCCAGATATTGATTTACAGTTCGTCGGTAAAGGTCAGTCGCTCAATGGCGCTGATATTATTGTTTTACCAGGGTCTAAGTCAGTACGCGCCGATCTCGATTATCTACGTAGCCAGAATTGGCATAACGAAATTGCGCGTCATTTACGTTTTGGTGGCAAGGTTATGGGGATCTGTGGCGGCTACCAGATGTTAGGTATGCGCATTGATGACCCATTAGGCATTGAGGGTGAGCCGGGATCAAGTGAAGGCCTTGGTTATCTGAACACTACCACCGTTCTGACAGAAGACAAAGCGCTGGTCAATGTAACGGGTGAACTGTGTTTAAATGGTAAAGTGGCTAAAGTGAAAGGTTATGAAATCCATGCCGGTCGTACAGAAGTACATGAAGTACAGCCGATAACACTCAATAGTGGCGCTCTTGATGGCGCGGTGAGTCATTCCAATCAAGTTTTGGGAACTTATCTACACGGTGTATTCGATAACACTGAAGCGCTAACTCTACTGTGTGAATGGATGGGACTTGAAAACGTTGCTATCGTTGATCATCATGCCAATCAAGAGCGGGCAATTAATCGAATCGCTGATGCGATAGAAAAGTATCTAAAGTTGGATTTATTATGGCCAGAATTAGAGTCAAATGAAGTTACAAATTAGAATCATCGCGTTACTGGGGCTACTCATGATGAGTTCCCCACTCTTTGCTGCAAGCAAAGTCGCACCAGAGAAATTACGTATTTACGCAGCATCATCAATGACCAATGCCCTAAACAGCCTGATCAGTGATTATCGTGAGGCGCATGATGTGAGTATCGTACCGATTTATGGTGGGTCTTCATCGTTAGCCAGACAAATAGAGCAGGGCGCACCGGCTGACATCTTTATTTCTGCCAATACTTTGTGGGTTGATCGTTTGATTAAAACCGGTGTTGTAACCCCGGCGGATGTCGCAGATTTTGCAAGTAATCAACTGGTTGTCATCGCACCTATTGACAGTGATGTGATGCTAAAACCACTGCAGAATGAATCGTGGCAAACCGCGCTAAATGGTGAGCGTCTTGCGATTGGCCAACCTAATGCCGTTCCTGCCGGGATTTATGCTCAGCAAGCATTAGAAAACATCGGTGTATGGTCTACCGTTAAACGCTCGCTTGCCCCAACCAATAATGTTCGTATGGCCTTAACGCTCGTCGAGCGTGGTGAAACGCCACTGGGTATTGTTTATCAAACCGATGCCCAAGTGTCTGACATGGTGAAGGTGATATATCGCTTTGAACCATCCACCCATCAATCGATTCGCTATCCAATTGTGACATTGTCTGATACGCCTGCAGTCAACAATTTCTCGAACTACCTCCAGACCGATGCCGCTCAGAAAATTTTGCGCCAATATGGTTTTGAGGTGACGTCGGCACCCAGCAGCAATTAAGCGTGATGGAAGAATGATAGGAATAGGAGCGTAGGTCTTGTTATCTGAGTATGAATACCAAGCGGTAATGCTAAGCCTTAAAGTGTCGTTTTATGCCATCTTGTGGTTGATACCGCTGGGCATAGGGATTGCTTGGTTATTGGCTCGCAAACAGTTTGTTGGTAAGAGCCTCGTTGATAGTATTGTCCACCTACCTTTGGTGTTACCGCCAGTAGTGGTTGGTTATTTACTATTGATCATGATGGGGCGGCAAGGGGTCGTCGGCGGTTGGCTCTATCAAACGTTTGGTCTTTCATTTGCTTTTAACTGGAAAGGAGCGGCATTAGCCTGTGTGGTCGTTGCACTACCACTCATGGTCCGTTCAGTTCGACTCAGTTTAGAGAACGTCGATACAAAACTGGAGCAAGCGGCATCCACGCTGGGCGCTTCCCCATTGAGGATATTCTTCACCATCACTTTGCCATTGACCATACCAGGGATTATCACTGGTGTGATGCTGTCATTTGCACGCAGTCTTGGTGAATTTGGAGCGACGATCAGTTTTGTGTCGAATATTCCCGGCGAGACTCAAACCATCCCATTAGCAATGTACACCTTCATTGAAACGCCCGGAGCTGAGAATGAAGCGATGCGTTTATGCATTATTTCCATTGTGATTGCACTTGCTTCTTTGCTGGCATCAGAATGGTTAACACGCCGTTGTAGCAAGCGTTTAGGAGCTAAATGATGAGTAAATTAGCTCTGGCCTTTAAGCAAACATTAGGCGATAGCCATTTCGATATCGACGTTGAATTGCCAGCAAAAGGGATCACTGCGATATTCGGCCGTTCTGGCGCGGGAAAAACCTCATTGATCAATGTGGTTGCGGGATTAACTCAGCCAAGTTCAGGACACATCGAACTCAACGGACGAGTGCTCTATAGTTCCAGTCAGTCGATTAACCTACCAACACGAACTCGGCGCGTTGGCTATGTGTTTCAAGAATCACGTTTGTTTCCTCACTACCGCGTGAGCGGAAATCTGCTTTATGGTGTCAAACAAACTGACCAAGATTATTTTGATCAAGTGGTAGATTTACTCGAATTACGAGCATTGTTAAGCCGTTTTCCTATTGAGTTGTCTGGTGGTGAAAAGCAACGTGTAGCGATTGGCCGGGCGTTGTTGTCTAAACCTGATATCTTGTTGATGGATGAACCGTTAGCATCGTTAGATTTACCACGCAAACGTGAAGTATTACCCTTTTTGGAACATTTGGCAGATAACGTCAATGTGCCGATTCTGTACGTCACTCATAGCCTAAATGAAATACTACGTTTAGCCGATCATATTGTCGTGATTGATAAAGGTCGAGTCGTTAATTCGGGTTCAATTGAGAGTGTCTGGTCATCAAATGCTATGCGTCCTTGGCAATCTTTTACTGAGCAAAGTTCTCTATTCGAAGCGCGATTAATGGAACAAATTGATGACTACGCTCTGTCGGGGTTAGAGCTTGCTGATGGTGTAATGCTGTGGGTACAAAAAGTTGAAGCGAAAATCAATAGTCGAGTTCGCTTGCAGGTTAGGGCGAACGATGTTTCGATCAATTTAGAAAAGCCTGAACGCAGTTCGATTCGAAATGTACTACACGCTCAAATTGTAGAGATTGAAACGCACAGCCACGGAAACGTAAGACAAAGCGTATCAGTAAAGCTTAAATTAGCTGAACATTGCTTTATGTGGGCAACTATTACGGCATGGGCAAGAGATGATCTTCAATTGGCGGTGGGAATGAATGTTTACGCGCAAATCAAAGGGGTGAGTGTGACTCAACGCGATATCGCCTTGTCACATGAACATTAATCCCGCTTATTGTTGCTATATCAGTGGGGTGAGATGCCACGACAAAGAAAAACTGGTATAAAAAAACGCCGCATTAAGCGGCGTTTTTGATCTATAAACGTAGAAATTACTTCGCGTATACGTCAGTAAAGTCACGTTTTAGAATTGGGTCACGGCGAGCTTTCTTAAGCTGCTTAACCATATCTTTTACACAGTTGTGTAGAACTTGATCAAGTAGAGAAGCGCGGTAATCGTCTTTCTCGGCATCAGTCATGTCTTTTGGTAGGTTAAGAGTTGGGAACTCTTCCATTACATTTAGACCAGCGAATGCTTGGCTAACAGATACTAGTGCGTGAAATTGCTCAAAGTTATCTAAAATGTTTTGCGCACTTTTTGGTAATTCGTCCCAAGAGCCACGAACTGCTTCTTCAGAAACTTCATGAATAGATACGACCATTTCGTACATTGCTTCTGGAACACCATCAAATTCGATTACTTGACGAAGTTCTGCTGAAACTGTTGAAAGATCGACGATTTTTTTCTCATTCGGAGTTACGTCAGACATAGCGTTTTCTCTTTTAATTGTATATTCCGCGCTATGCTAGTTTTTCTGTAAAAAATGTCAACCTCAGTGGATGAATACAAGGTCCTAATGTATGCTTATTAAGCAACTGATTTAACAGATCGTTTCATAATAGGAATAGTGTGTGGAAAAAACAGGGTCTACTATGAAAATACTGCTCGTAGATGATGTACAGATGGAGCGCATGCAATTAGCCGTAAGGCTTAAACAGCTTGGTCATATCGTCGAGATGGCCAGTTCAGGTTCGATGGCTTTAGAGTTATACCCACAATTTTCACCCGATCTTGTTTTACTCGATATCACTATGCCGGATATGAATGGTTTTGAAGTCTCGGCAAAAATCCGTGAACAATATCCCGAATGGATCCCGATTATCTTTTTGAGTGGCCATGATGCGCCGCAAATGATCGCTGATGCTATCGAAGCAGGCGGTGATGATTATTTGATTAAGCCCGTAGATAGATTGGTACTCAAAGCCAAGCTCATTGCGATGCAGCGTATTGCTTTTATGCGACGCCAATTAAATCAAAAATCAGCCGACCTTGCCAAAGCGAATCAAGAGCTAGAAAAACTGGCCAGTGAAGATGGTCTAACGAAAGTGCGTAACCGTCGTGACGTTGACCAAAAACTCAAAGAAATGATTTCAGTACACGGGCGTCATGCTGTCTCTCTAACCGTAATATTATTAGATGTAGACTTCTTTAAACTCTACAACGACAATTACGGTCATATCGAAGGTGACAAATGTTTGATCCAACTAGCGGCAGCGTTAAACAATCTCTTCGTCAGGAATGGTGAAGTCGTTGGTCGTTATGGTGGTGAAGAATTTGTTGTATTACTGGGCCATAGTGATGTCTACCAAGCTGAAATCCATGCGCAACGGATTAAAGACTGTATTGCTGAGCTAAATGTGAGGCATGATTTCAGCAAAGTCGCCGATTCCGTCACAGTGTCACAAGGGGTGGTGAGTATACAACCTACTGGACGCGAAAGTATCGAGCAGCTTTATCACATGGCAGATTGCGCGTTGTATCAAGCGAAACACAACGGCCGTGATCACTACGTCGTGTACGACCCGTCGATGGAATATCAAGAGTCATAGTCAAACGACGTAATATAAGCTGATTGATCTAAAGTAAGCATGAAAAAAACAACCTTGATCGCGAGTACATTGATCTGTGCTGCGCCGAGCGTGTCTGCACGTGAAGGCCACAGCGAAGTAAAATCCTATTTAGAGCAGGCATTTTCTGCCGCGATCGTAATGACCGATAGTGACGTATTGACGCTCGGCGTCCACGACTTCGATCCTAACGAATGGCTCAATATCGATAATGAAAATCTTGGTTCTGCTGATTCAATTGATTTGCGTCAGCGTTTTGCGGTGTCCGCAATGCCATTCACTATCGATTTAAGTGATGAAGAGGCGGTAAATAAGTCGCAACTGTTTTTCCGTCTATCGGCATTAGTGTCTCGCCAAGACGTCGTGATTCGTGGTGTTGAAGAAGACGATACACAGAGGGAAGTGGTACTAGGTGCATTTTCGGCTTATCGCTACCAGTATCACATCAACAGCGAGTGGCAAGTCACGCCAGGTTTAGGTGTGCATTTGCAGTATTTTCGTAATGAACACAATTACAATTCTGCTGAGTCTAATCAATACGTTAAGCCAGCGCTTGATGGTGTGGTATTTAATACCTCTGCGTGGGCGGCAACGTTAGAGCCGCACGTTGAACTGAAATATAACCGAGAGCGTGATTGGGGCAGTTGGAACGCCACCAGTTCGGTGCACTATTTCTATGGTCGAGGTTGGGGTGAAGCAAACTATGGCGATGTCGGCAATCCACATGGATGGTATGTCGCCAATGGCTTGGAAGCTTTTTACAACATGACCAAATGGGGGCGAAGCGTACAATCTCTTTACTCGAGCATTAAGCGCATCGATCTCGGTGGTGACACTGAAGAACCGATGGGCACTAACTACTATTATGAGACATCGGTGGGCTGGCTGATGACACCGCCATTTAAATCAAGTTGGATTGATAATATTGGTATCGGCTTTAACCTAAATTACGGCAGTCGCTTAAAAGGCGGAAGTATCGTATTGTTTTTCAATCAAGACTAACTTGAACGTCGCATAAAATCCGTGCCGCTCAGCTTTTTTGATTGGCTATGCGGCTTTGACACAGTTTCGACCGCCTTTCTTGGCTTTGTAAAGCGCTTGGTCGGCCGATTTAAGCACCTTCTTTGTGTCTCGGTGTTCTGTGCTGTCGGCGACGCCAATGCTGATAGTTAGAGATACGGTATCTTTTTCTTTTTTACCACCGCGTTTTTTATGACCTTCTTTGTTATCTTTAGGGCGGGTCGGGCGGTTCCTCAAGACCAATTCATACTCTTCAATGCTGATGCGTAGCGCTTCCAAATAATCCCACGCATCATCCACCATCTTTCCTTTGAATAGAACGGTAAACTCTTCGCCGCCGTAACGATAAACACGCGCGTTTCCGCCCACTTCACCAAGTTTGGTTGCCACTAACTTCAATACATCATCACCAGTATCATGACCATAAGTATCATTGAAGGATTTAAAGTGATCGATATCGAGCATCGCAATAGAAAACTTACGGCCTAAATGCTTCATATCCGACTCCAGTGCTAAGCGACCAGGAATGCCGGTTAAGCGATCATTAAACGCAAGTTCATAGCTGGCTGAGATGAGGTAAACCAACAGTAAAATGCCCGATATGACATACATGGCACTGGAAACGAACGAGATATGGAAAAAGATAAACGTTACGGACGTGAGCAAGATAGCGGAATAGATAGCGGCGTCAATAATACGGTTTTGTCGCAGTACGATAATGGCACTCGAAAGAGAGATGGCGACTAGGTATAAAACCAAGACAAACGGTAGACGAGAGATTTCAGGAATGACAAACAAGAATGTTTCACTGATATCGCTAAATCCGCCAGCATAAAAATGACTCAGAATAAGCTCACACCAGAGTAGGAATAAGCCTAAAACGCCAAGATAAATCAAAAAACCACGGCTTCTTACACTAGTGTCTTTGAACAGATAGATCATCATACACGCGATAGGCTGCAATAACGCTAATAAGGAAAGCTCTAAAAGCGTGGTACCTGTCGATAAAGGGCTTTGTAAACGAGTTTGGATAACCCAATAGGAAACCAACAACGCCGTCGCCACCATGGCACAACGACTTTGTTTGAATGCGTGACTTAAGGCAATTGTCGCGATAAATAGAATGTATGGGAGACTTGTGCTGACCGTCTCGTTAGCTTGGATTAAAGCGGAAACATTATTCATGCCAACGGCAATCATTAGTAACAGCAACAGCGGAAACGCAAATCGGAACCAATTTGACGTGACCAAAGAAAACGACATGTACTAGGCCTTTATCATGAAAGAGACAATGTTAACAACAATGAACAAGGATAACGTTATCTGATGATATTCCAAGTATTTTGGCTATTTAATCAGTGAAAAATGCGTAAGAGCGTAAACAATTGCGAAGATTCGCGCACAAATTGATGAGCTAAGCTAAAGTTTGAGTAACTAGGTTATTGCTATTAATTTGGTTTTAAAGCATTTTTATATGATACAGATGTAAATTAAGCAGTTTGTTTACGAGGGCAATGTGTATGCAGATCAGTGTAGATGTACACAATTACATGGAAACGTTGGTAGGGCAAGTTTTAACCCAACCGGAGTACACCGAACATTTTGATAACGACCAGTTAGCCGATTTAGCGTGTTTGACATTAAATCAATTACGGCCAGTATATATACGTCACGACATCGATTTTCTCGCAACCTTATCTGAAGAACGTCTGGTCATCCTTAAGAACTATGCTCATGTCGCTGTCGAAGCCGCGAAAACGATGATTGTTGATGACCGACGTAAGTTACGCCAAGATGATCTTCCGGTTATTTCGAGCCAGTATCGTTTTGATGAAGACGCTGAACTCGAATGGTTTGAGAAACCATTGTTACCGACAAAATCGCGTAATTAAGGCGCATTTACCACTCGTTCCATACCAAATTGCTATCGTGCGCAATGTGCCGTTAAAATAAAAGTAACAAGTAGATAATCAAGGAGTCAAAGTGGGGTTATTTTCTCGCTTATTCGGAAAAAAAACAGCAAAGGCAGAGCCTGTAGTTGAACCGATAGAATACAAAGGCTTTTTCATCTATCAGCAAGCAATCGCCGAAGGTGGGCAGTTTCGCATTGCAGGTAAAATCGAGAAAGAGATCGATGGTGAATTAAAGACGCATCGTTTTATTCGTTCCGATGTTTTGTCTAGCCGAGCTGATGCCGATGAATTCATGTTGAAAAAAGCGCAAATGTTTATTGATCAAATGGGTACTAATATTTTCGATTAGATCTCCCCGTACTTGATAGATGTCATACATTGAAGAACCATTAGCCGCTATGCTGATGGTTCTTTTTTTGTGTCACAAAAGTAAGTAACTGTTTTTTTTGTCCATTTTTGCGACCTGGTTTGACCTCTGTTCAGGTTGAATGGTGTTGTTTCATTACACGCAAAATTGCAAAATAGGCCATTACTTTCGGTTATATGTAATGAAATTTTGTTTTTTTATTACAAAAAGCTTGAATTTCATACACCCGTTAGATAAAAACAGAATAATCATTGTGCCAATAGTCAAGGAATAGCTATGCAAATTGGTGTGCCAAAAGAAATACTCGCTGGCGAAACGCGAGTTGCTGCATCGCCGAAATCGGTTGAGCAGCTAATAAAACTGGGATTCGACGTGGTTGTTGAATCGCAAGCAGGGGCGTTAGCAAGTTTTGATAACGTCGCTTTTGAAACAGCGGGAGCTAAAGTCGTTTCCACAGAAGAAGCTTGGTCGTCAGACATCATCTTCAAAGTAAACGCTCCTATCGCTGATGCTGACAACGGTGTCGATGAATTCGCGCTTCTTAAAGAAGGCTCAACCTTAGTCAGTTTCATTTGGCCGGCACAAAATGCTGAGCTTATGGAAAAGCTTTCAAGTAAAAACATCAATGTGATGGCGATGGATGCCGTTCCTCGTATTTCGCGTGCACAAGCACTCGACGCATTATCTTCTATGGCAAACATTGCTGGCTACCGTGCGGTTGTTGAAGCGGCGCATGAGTTCGGTCGTTTCTTTACCGGTCAGATTACCGCCGCAGGTAAAGTGCCACCCGCGAAAGTGTTGGTGGCAGGTGCGGGTGTTGCAGGTCTTGCGGCTATCGGCGCAGCAGGCAGCCTTGGCGCAATCGTTCGTGCATTCGATGTTCGTCCGGAAGTAAAAGAACAAGTGCAATCAATGGGCGCTGAATTCTTGGAAGTCGATTTTCAAGAAAACTCAGGTTCAGGTGATGGTTACGCCAAAGAAATGTCGGATGACTTCAACAAAAAAGCAGCAGAGCTCTATGCCGAGCAAGCAAAAGATGTTGATATTATCGTAACGACCGCACTTATCCCTGGCCGTCCAGCGCCAAAGCTAATCACGAAAGAAATGGTCGATAGCATGAAAGCGGGCAGTGTGATCGTTGACCTTGCTGCGGCAAACGGCGGTAACTGTGAATACACGGTCGCTGATCAAGTGATCACCACGGCGAATGGCGTAAAAGTGGTCGGTTATACCGATATGGTTGGCCGTCTACCTACGCAATCTTCTCAGTTGTATTCAACCAACCTTGTTAACCTAATGAAGCTGCTTTGCAAAGAGAAAGACGGCAACATTGACATCGATTTTGACGATGTCGTTCTACGTGGCGTAACGGTTGTTAAAGAAGGTGCAGTGACGTGGCCAGCGCCACCTATTCAAGTTTCAGCACAACCTGAGCAAAAACCAAAAGCGGCGGCGCCACAGAAAAAAGTGGACGAACCGGTCTCTCCAGTTAAAAAAGTGATTGGTTTAGGTGTTGCTTTAGCGGCATTTGGATGGATTGCCTCGGTTGCGCCAGCGGCGTTCCTTGCACACTTCACGGTATTCGTATTGGCGTGTGTAGTGGGTTACTACGTTGTATGGAACGTTAGCCACTCGCTACATACTCCATTGATGTCAGTAACAAATGCAATTTCAGGCATTATTGTTGTGGGTGCGCTACTACAAATCGGTCAAGGCAATGGTGTGGTGACATTCTTGTCATTCATTGCAGTACTGATTGCCAGTATCAACATCTTTGGCGGATTTACCGTTACCAAGCGCATGCTTGAAATGTTCCGTAAGAACTAATAGGAGTTACAAGGAATGTCTGCAGGACTAGTACAAGCAGCTTACATTGTAGCTGCCTTATTCTTTATCATGAGCCTTGCGGGGCTATCAAAGCAAGAATCAGCTCGCGCCGGTAACTACTACGGTATTGCTGGTATGACGATCGCTTTGATCGCAACGATCTTTAACCCAGAAGCAAATGGCACAGTATGGGTGATCATTGCAATGGCAGTGGGTGGTAGCATCGGTATTTTCTACGCTAAAAAAGTAGAGATGACTGAAATGCCAGAATTAGTTGCGATCCTACATAGCTTTGTTGGTATGGCGGCCGTTCTAGTAGGTTACAACAGCTACTTAGAGCCACCAACAAGTTTGGTTGCAACGCATGCTGAGCACGTTATCCACCTTGTGGAAGTGTTCTTGGGCGTATTTATCGGTGCAGTGACGTTTACAGGTTCAATTGTTGCGTTTGGTAAACTGCGTGGTGTGATTTCATCTTCAGCACTAAACCTACCGCACAAGCACAAAATGAACTTGGCAGCGATCGTCGTTTCAACATTGTTGATGATCTACTTCGTTAAAGCGGATGGCAGCATGTTTGCGCTGATCGTCATGACGTTAATCGCATTCGTATTTGGTTACCACCTTGTGGCTTCCATCGGTGGTGCCGATATGCCAGTTGTGGTATCAATGCTGAACTCTTACTCAGGTTGGGCAGCGGCAGCGGCAGGTTTCATGCTAGCGAACGATCTTCTGATCGTAACAGGTGCATTGGTAGGTTCGTCAGGTGCGATCCTTTCTTACATCATGTGTAAAGCAATGAACCGTTCATTCATCAGTGTTATCGCTGGTGGCTTCGGTCAAGAAGTCGTTATCTCAAGTGATGAAGAATATGGTGAGCACCGTGAAACCAACGCGGAAGATGTGGCTGATATGCTGAAAAATGCAAAATCAGTGATCATCACTCCGGGGTACGGTATGGCAGTTGCGCAAGCTCAATACCCAGTTCATGAAATTACAGAGAAACTTCGCGCCCAAGGTGTTGAAGTGCGCTTTGGTATTCACCCTGTAGCGGGTCGTCTACCTGGCCACATGAACGTGTTACTTGCAGAAGCGAAAGTACCGTACGACATCGTATTAGAGATGGACGAAATCAATGACGACTTCCCACAAACGGACGTTGTATTGGTCATTGGTGCAAACGACACGGTTAACCCAGCAGCGTTAGAAGATCCAAACAGCCCAATCGCGGGCATGCCGGTATTGGAAGTTTGGAATGCGAAAGACGTTATCGTATTCAAGCGTTCAATGAATACTGGTTACGCTGGTGTACAAAACCCACTGTTCTTTAAAGAGAATACTCAAATGCTATTTGGGGATGCGAAAGAGAGTGTAGACGCGATTGCTAAAGCACTATAAGCTTTACGCTAATACTACGAAGGCCAGCAATTTGCTGGCCTTTTTCTTGGCTGCATTTTGTCGTATAGCTGCTTTGTCGGTCAATACGTTGATCTAGAAGGGGGCTCGATGTTATTCATCATCACAGAGCGAGCAGTATGCCAGCTGATGATGTTGAAGAACCCTACGTTATTCGTTGCCCGCAAACTGTTCATCCATTGCATAATTGACACGAATATTACATTTTCAATGTCAATTTTTGCCATAATCAGGCATTGTAGTGGTAAATAGTTGATTTAATAAGTTTTTGCTTTGAAACATACCATCATCAAATCGCTGTTAATGACATTGAGTGCTCTTTCTTGGAGTGCCAGTGCTGACTCTCTACCTGAGCGTATTGATAAATTTGTTAATTTATTCAAAACATCAGAAGCCTCGGTGTCCTATGACATTCGAGTCTTGCAGTCAGACTACCCAACTCGGCTGATTACTCCGCAGTCGATGCTACCGCAAACATCAAGTTATCCATTGCGCGATATTCAGCGACTTTATCAACTGTCGGTGACTTGTACTGGAAAATTGCCGCTAAGCCCTTTGGTCACGGAACCATTAGTCTTTACGCGTGCAATGTGTAAAAACAATACGTTAAGCCCAACATGGTTTGCTCGCAGCGGACTTATTCATCCGGGCGGGGGGACGTACGCGAATCGTTACGTTGTCACTCATCCTCAAGAGGTGGAGACGCTTGAGCAATATATGCACATCAAAGAGCGACCATTTGCGGCAGAAAATACCTTGCTTGGTCGTCTACAACGAATGAGTGAAGACACCATAATCGCGCTGATTTCCGGTGCCAGTATGTTTATCGAAGATGAGGATTTGTGGCTAAGGAAAAACGACAGCTACTATATTTATCCTGAATCGGTATGGAGTAAAAACGTCACACGAGCGGGGTTAAGTTTATCCAACGGAAGTACGTCCGCGACCTGTTTTGTGCAACGTGGTAACATCTGTTGGGATGTTGAAGATCATGCTGATATTTTAAGGATCAGCATGGTCGCCTTGGTAATAGCCAATATCTTATTGGTTATTGGTTGGTCGATATACCGCTGGAACACCAAGCGACGTGATATGCAAAGTCGTATGCTGGTATTGCAAATTCTTACCCATGAATTGCGTACACCAATCGCCAGTCTATCGTTGACAGTGGAAGGCTTCCGACGTGAATTTGAACGTCTTCCAGAATCCGTTTATGACGAGTTTCGTCGATTATGCGAAGATTCTCGAAGATTGCGCCAATTAGCAGAAGCAAGTAAAGATTATTTGCAGTCTGATAACAAACCGCTGGCCTCAGAATGGGTACCATCTGTCGCCGAGTGGTTAGAATTTAAGATTGAAGAAGAGTTTAAAGCACCGATCGATTTTGCCATCGATCATGATGTTGCCGCCAAATTGAATGTTTACTGGTTAGGTACGTGCATCGACAATCTGATTCGAAACGCGGTTAAATATGGAGTTAAACCGATTAAGTTGGATGTAAAAACATCCAAAAATAAAATTACGTTCAGCGTGATAGACCAAGGGCTCTTAACACAGAAAGATTGGCGTCAGGTTCGTAAACCTTTCGTTAGTAAGAGTGGTCTAGGCTTGGGCTTAACTATCGTTGACTCTATGGTGGGGCGCATGGGAGGAAAGATGACTCTCATTGGGCCGCCGACAACGTTTATATTGGAGATACCTTGTGAAACAGACACTGCTTCTCGTTGAAGACGACAAAAACCTTGCTGACGGCTTACTCGTCAGCTTAGAACAAGCCGGTTACGAGTGCTTCCATGCCGAAACAATTGCAGATGTCGAACAGTATTGGGCGAAATCCGATCTTGTGATTCTCGATCGTCAACTGCCGGATGGCGATTCTGTATCTCATTTGGGGCAGTGGAAAGCGATCAAAGAAATCCCCGTGATATTGCTTACCGCACTGGTGACAGTGAAAGACAAAGTCGCAGGCCTAGATTCCGGCGCAAATGATTATCTAACAAAACCGTTCGCAGAGGCTGAACTGTTCGCGCGTATTAGAGCTCAACTTCGTGCTCCAGATGGTCAAGAGCAGGATGATAGCAAAGTTAAAACAGATAATTTATTGATTGATAAGAGTACCCGTGAAGTATTCTTTAACGATCTACAAGTCACTCTTACCCGTACTGAGTTTGATTTGCTGCTGTTTTTGGCGAGCAACCTTGGCCGTGTATTTACGCGTGATGAACTACTTGATCACGTATGGGGCTACAACCATTTCCCGACAACGCGTACTGTCGATACCCACGTATTGCAGTTACGTCAGAAGCTACCAGGTCTTGAGATCGAAACGCTTCGTGGTGTTGGTTACAAGATGAAAGCATGATACCAAAATCCATATTGATGATGGGAGCACTGATCAGTGCTCCTCTTTCTGCTGACGGTGTAACGTGGTTTGACAGCAATTCACCACTAACTCAAACACACAAACATCTCCTTAACGGTGATCTGAATGCCATGTTTTCATCGCTGGTTGAAGTGTGGCAGTTAGAAGACAACATTACGTTGAAACCTCATCTCAACGATTTATTGTTACAATCGTTAGAAGTGGATTGTGGTAAAAGCCTTGACGATAAAACCTTACCCGATTGGTTAAAAGGGATTGTGGTTAAGCGAACTGAAATTCAAAGCCCAGGGCGAGATGCATTTCGTGCCACCGTTGAGGTGCAAACTCAGCGAGAGATCACTGATATCAGTTTAATGCGCTGGGTCGACAAATCGATCTCTAGTGATAACACTCTTGATATTGTTCGAGAGAATAACGAATCAGGGATGGTGACGTACTCAAAACGTTACAACATTAACAACAAACTACCGATGGGTTTATATCGAATTGATGTGGTGACCAAAGATAACGAATCTTGGAGTTCGTGGCTCGTTCTCGGTGATCCACAAGCTGATATGACGGTTCGTTGGTCTTCAAAAGATCACTGGGAAGTGGAAAAACACGCGCTGCTTAATACCAATTGTCCATTACCGAAATTGAACACAGCTCTATACGATTATGTCGATGGAACGTATAACCAAGTTTGGAGTGGCAACTATGAATCTGACTACCCAACCTCGCTACCGATAGATCAAATAGAATCAGGGCGTTACGTATTAGCCGTTTCAATGATTCATCGACGTTGGCAAGGTAAGATAATGGTTGAACAAGCGCAAATTATTAGTAAAACGTATGATGTTTCTGTAGAGGAATAACTAAAGATAAGAGACAATGTGTCGATATAAGTCCAACGGTCACAACGAAAAATATCGATATGAAAACCGCATTTAAATTATTACCTCTTACCTTAGCTGTTGCAGCAAGCAGCAGTTACGCTGCGAACTATGCCGTTGAAGCACGCGGCGATGCAATGGGCGGTGTTGGCGTTGTTTCGGCTAACTTTTTAACTGCCCCTTTTTATAACCCAGCGATCACGGCCATTTACCGTCGTAACGATGACATGGGTATGATCACGCCAAGTTTTGGTTTGAAGTATACCGACAGTGGGTCATTTGTTGATGGTCTGGATCAGACTAAAGATTTCATCAATACCCCGGGAAGCGAAGCGGAACTGGCTAAAGCGATGAATGATCTGAAAGGTCAGAACCTAAACTTCGAAATGGGTGGCGTAGTGGCCTTTGCTATTCCAAACCGATTCATTGCTGCGAACGCATTCGGTAAGTTGTACACTGAATCTTTCGCTTCAGCGAATATTTCTGAAGGCAGTGGCAACGCGTATGTCGATGCGGCCAACAGTTCAGTTGAAGCGGTGTCAATCGGAGTTGCAGAGGCCGGGCTTTCTCTTGCGAAATACCAAACTTTCCTTGGTCAGCACATCTCTTTTGGCATCACCCCAAAACTGCAAAGAGTTTATACCTACGTTTATAACGCAAACCTAAACAATTACGATTTGAAAGATCTGCGTGAAAATGGTCAAGCTGAAACCATGTTTAACATGGATGCTGGTTTTTTATGGTTCCATGGTCCATTCCGTGTGGGTATCTCAGGTTCGAACCTAATCTCTCGCGATATTGAAACCAAAATGGTCAACAACAAATCTTACGCTTACGAAATGTCACCACAATATACCGTGGGTGCAGGCATCGTAGCAGACTACTTTACCTTGAGTGTTGATTACGACTTGAAAGAAGAAGAACGCTTTACTAACTTTGATGATAACCAACAGATGATCCGAGTCGGGGGCGAAATCGACATTTTACGTCAGCTAAAACTTCGCGCGGGTTGGAATCGCAATTTGGCTTATGACAATCTAGATGATACCTATACAGCGGGTATTGGTTTGTCGCCATTAAATCTTTTCCAAATGGATATTGGTGCGAGTTACACTAATGAAAACTCGATGGGTGGTTACGTAAACTTCCTGACGAGTTACTAGTAATCGCCCCGAAATCATAATATAGTCGGCTCCTAAAATTAGGAGCCTTTTTTATGTTTGATGATTTAAGCCTAAGCCACGAAGAACAGCAAAAAGCGGTGGAAGAAATTCAAAAGCTAATGACGCAGGGCATTAGCACCGCAGAAGCGATTAAGATGGTCGCAACGCAAATTCGCGAGAATGCAAAAAAAGATGCTGAAAACCAGCAGTAAAAGAATAGGGCAGGAGACTGCCTTTTTTTACGCCTGTCATTTACACCCTAGTGCACTATAACGATAACTTCATCCCAATACTGCGCATAAACACGCTAATTCAAGCCCTCAATAAAAGTGACACAATTGAAAAGTAGTTAAACGTGACGCTGTTACACTTGCTACATCATTAGCACTAAACTTCATTAATTTATATTTTACAGTAACTTACTGTAGTGTTTTATTTTGTATGCATAAACCAAAAGCTGAGACTGTAATAAAATTACAACTCATATCTATTGGTTGATTTTGCCATAGAAATGGCAGTGATATTCACTAGTGCGTTATCTTGTCACATTATTATGCTGTCTATTGTTGTGGAAGGAGAATAGAGACAGGAATTAGTGGTGACAACGTAACTAGTTTGTAGGCAAAACTGTTAGTGGACTATCTGGCGTAGTAGATTAGCGATAAGGTGAAATACAACATGAGGTTTAGAAAAGTTTTTAGATAAACGTAGGTCACGTTACGATGATTAGTATGGTATCGTTTTAACCCAGTGACGTACGTGGGTACTTTAGGAATGGGCAGTATGATAAAACCAGATATAGAACAATTACGCATTGCGATGAAGCTGCCAAGTTCGGTAAGTTTTTATGGCTGGCTTATCCATAATCCTAAATGTGGTGATTTCTTGCATTCATTTAAAGAAGGCCAGTTAACAACGGAAACGTTTTGGGCCGCGACACCGGATAAAGGCTTCGAGTTTGAACAGTTCGAACACGCTTTAGAAACCTACCAATTACTGCAACTACAATCCAAAGCCATCATTGTTGCAGCCTTTAATCTTGGCGAGCAATTCATGATCGCCGATCCTGCTGACACCGGCGACGCATCATATCGTTCATTAGATCAAACGCAAGTTAGTAAAAGAAGACTGCATTGAATATTCAAACTCGTTTATTGTGACTCCACCGTAAGCCATTGCGGAGATCAGGTTATGATTCCAGCTCTAGTACTCGTTCAGATTTCGTGGTTTCTACTGGAGTCATTCCATACAGTTCATTTTCTAATTCAAAATAGTCATAACAATTTTGAACCTTGAAGCGCTTAAATGTAATGCCAGCCGACGCAGTTGCAGCATCAACAAACACATCACGTTTCTTTCTGTCACTTCTTTCATGGCTAGAGTCGTCTAGCTCAATCACCATGTGAATATCTAATGTTTCAGGATCACACAGAACAAAGTCATAGTGCTTACAAGCGATTTGATTGAACGCTCTTCGCCAGTTGCTTTTATCATATTCACCTTTCTTAGGGCTTAACACATCTGCAATACGTACTTTGGAAAAAATGAGGTGACGGTTTTTTACCGAAACGGTCAGCGCTCGATAAAAGGCCAGTTCAGATTTGGTGACTAGGGTATTTCTCGATTGGTATAGATACTCGGTCGTTGTGGTGCTTTTGTTCGGTTTGCTATTTGGTCTTCGTGATAATCGTCCAATAACAACTAAAACGAAAACAGTAACAACTGCGATTAGGATAACGTTGAGATCCATTTAGCGTTCCTTTGCGTTTTAGATACTAAAGCATATCAAGTATTTGCGTAAAAAGAAGAGCGAGCGCTCAAACAAAATCAGCAATCAAGCCGGGAATTCAAGCTAGATATTTCTGTTTATCTATTTTTCGTTGGCACACACAAAAAATGATTTTCTTGTGCAGGTCGTCTACGGACTAGGATTATCAAGTATATCAATGACTTGCGGTGCATTAGCATTGGTGTTTTACACCCCTAAAGAAGCCCTAGCTCAGTGCGCATTATGTATCTTATGTTAAATGTAATCGTTCAATATAAAGCGCATCAATCTGTGCGCTCTATTCTTCTGCTGTTGCATCTAGGATTATCACGCTTGGTTTAACATAAGCGTGATTTACCATAAAATACTTAATAATCAGTTATTTAATCATAGATTATCTAACTGATTATTGCGTTGCGTAAGCCTACGTTTAGCCGCCGGCTAATTTAACGGTATGGCCTTTTTTCTCTAAATGCGCTTTGATTTTCTCACGAGCGTCACCTTGAATCTCAATATCACCATCTTTAACCGCGCCACCGCAGCCACAAACTTTCTTAAGTTCTGCGGCTAACAGTTTAAGCTGCACGTCATCCATATCTAAACCGGTGATAATGCTCACGCCTTTACCTTTACGGCCTTTAGTTTGCTTTTGAATGCGCACAATGCCGTCGCCTTTAGGACGAACAACTTTTTCTTCTTCTGGTTTAATACGACCGGTTTCTGTTGAGTATACTAATGTCATGACTATTTCTTTTGTTGCTCAGCTTTCTTTTTAGCAATCAAGTAACCTTCAATGTGTTTTTGAATGGCTAACTTGCCGCCCTTAATTAGCTTTCCATTAAAAAAGCAGTACCAGGAATTCGGTTCACCGGTATCGCTCTTAATAATATAGCCAAAGAAGTTCTCTTGCACTGCCTTTCCTTGGTTTTCACGCGTGGTGGCCAATGAGGAGAACTCTTTTGGGTCGATGATGGTTGCGGTATCACAGAACCAATCGATACTTTTTTTCAGTGCAGCGGTGCTGCCTTGTAATATTGTGTTTTTGATTCGAACTTGCCAAACATCAGTAGTCGAACCAACGGTCTTCATTTCGAAGCCTCGGTATGTCGCAACAGCCATGCTTTTAGTCTTATCTATTGGTCTTGTGATTAATAATAATTGTAAATCACTGTTAGGCAAGTATATTTATAGCATTCCTGTCGTTAAGGTGCGTTTCGTTGCAAAAAACTATTCCTAAAATCACTGAGCCCAAGAAATTGAAAGATTTTACCGCCCAATTTGGGCAGTCAGTCACCTACGAACAAGTAAACGAGATTACAGCCGGCGTATATGCTCGTAGCTCGTTACTTGCGATGACAAAGGATTGGAATCTGTTTATTGAGTTTTGCCAGCTGAAATTGGTCACACCTCTACCCGCTTCAACCACCGCAACTCGGCAATACATCGAGAAAGTAGCAAAAGAAAAGAAATACGCAACGGTCAAACGTTACGTAGTCACAATGTCGCTCATGCACAGATTGTTGTCTTTGCCTGACCCAACGCAAAATCAACAAGTACAGCAAGCTTTGGCGTCGATACGCATAAATAAACAAGGTGACCATCAGCAAACGCATTCGTTTGGGGCGCAACAACTTGCTGAACTCACTACTCAGTTGGGCCGCTCAAGTTCAATGCGTGATTGGCGTAATTTGGCCATTTACCATGTGATGTATTATTCGTTGATGAAGCGGAAAGATCTCAGAGATTTGTGTTTTGAACAGTTAGATTTGTCCGGCGAGGAAATTGCGATCGAACTCGATGGTTCTCGCTATTGGCTTAATCCGGAATCCACTGCGATTGTCAGAAAATGGCTGTCGGTACGCGGTCAACACGGGACATTTGTTTTCTCATCGATCGATCGCCACGAAAACATTGGGATTGAACCACTAAACGATTCGTCAATCTTCAGAATTTTGCGTTCAGCCAGTGAAATGCTTAATTCGGACGTCCAGTTTTCTGGTCAGTCGCTACGAGTGGGTGCAGTCGAGGAGCTTGCCAAACAAGGAATGAAGCCAAAGGATATTCAACATGCGGGTCGTTGGTTAAGCCCTGCCATGCCTTATCAATACTTAGGTAATAAGACACAGGCAGAACTTGAAAAAATACAGTTTTTATCAATAAAACCAATAGAGTAACGAAGATTTATTACTCTATCAGATAGTTAGATTGATGACTTAACACAGTCTGCAAGGAATTGATGGAACTGATGGCCATTGTTTTCCAGCATTTTAGGGAACATCGAAATCGGTGTCATACCTGGGAAGGTATTCACTTCATTTAGATAGATGTTACCTTCTGGTGTTAAGAAGAAGTCGATGCGTGATAAATGGCGTAACTTCATCTGTTTAAACACTTTTTCAGCATTGATGCGGATCGCTTCAATTTGTTCTTCAGTCAAATTTTTCGCTACAACATCAGTGGTTGAATGACTTGCTGCAGAGTATTTTTCTTCGTAACTGTAGAAAGTGTTATCTGGTGCTTTTACTTCCCCCGGTAGGGTTAATACGAGCTCGCCTTGATATTCATACGCCGCCACTTCTAATTCGCGTGGTTTAACGGCCTGCTCTACCAATACTTGGTCAGAATAGCTGAACGCATCATCAATCGCTTTTTGCAGTTCATTTAATTCCGTTACCTTGTAACAACCAACCGATGAGCCTTGGCATGCGGCCTTCACAAATACACTGCCCCATTTTTCAAACGCTTGCTTGGTTTTCTCAAAGGCATCGGCATTGTTTTCTGATAGGAAAAGGTACGGCGTATTTGGAATGCCTAGTGCGTCATACCAAAGTTTCGACGTAATTTTGTTAAAGCTATTGGTGCTTGCTTCTGCTCGGCAGCCTAGGTATGGGATCCCTGCCAGTTCTAATAGCGATTGGATGTCACCGGTTTCACCCGGGAAACCATGAATACATGGCACCACGAAATCCACATGTAAACTTTGATCAGCAAAGTTAAGTTGGCCGGTGTTGCTATCTAACAGAGCCAATTCACCTTGATCAGTAAACCAGCCCTCTTTCTTCATTTCTATACGGGTCACTTCAAACTCAGGTGTTAGCTGGAGCTGAGATTGTAGGTAGTTTGCAGAAACCAAAGAAACGTCGTGCTCAGATGAGCCGCCGCCGCATAAAAGAAGAATGGATGTTTTGTTCATTAAAATCTTTCCGTGATACTACAGAAACTGGGATGGCTTCATCATAATAAAAACCACTCCAAGTTACACTTCTAATACCAATATAAATAAGCAGCTAATGAGAGTTAGCTGAAAGAATAGACAGTAAAAAGGGGCTTTCGCCCCTTCGTTAAATTAGTTTAGTTTGTTCAGGGTTGGATACGGAGAGTTTTTGATCGTATCGATGCTCTTAACAAATGGCTTCAATGCTCTAAATTCTGCAGGAAGCTGAGCAATAGCTTGTTTTGCATCTGCCTGTGTTGCGTAGTCACCATAAAGAACGGTGTACCATTTTGTACCGTTCACAACTTTATAGTTTTCCCAAATAGGCTGATCTGAGTTTGGTAGCATGCGAGCAAATTGATCAACTTTAGTTTGCGTACCAACAGCAACGACTTGAATGGTGTAACCAAAACGCGCGGCTTGGGAATTTTGCTGTTTATCAGATGGTGGCACAATAGCGACTGCTGGAGTCGTTTGCGCAGGTGTTGAAACAACAACAGTATCAACAACCGTTTCAGTCACTTCTTCTGTGATCGGTTGTTCCACTTCTGCCACTTTATAATCTTCGCGATAACTTTCTGAGCTTACGTCTGTCGTGTACTGACCAGAGACACATGCTGAAAGTAAAACGGACAAGCCAACGATAGCGATTTTTTTCATGAATTCTTCAAGCCCTAGATAGAAATTACTGTAAATCATGCCGTTAGAAAGCGGCATAATCAAGCCAACCTAGGCATTATATTACGAGACTCTGTGACTTGTAACACAAAGTGTTTATTGTCTTGGGTGATCTGCGCAAAACTCCATCAAATTTAGCCTGCAAGTCCAAATTAAGTCCGTTACGATTAGGTGAATATATCGTTAGGAAGTTGATTCATGAACAGCTTTGGTCATTTGCTTAACCCTAAATCGATTGCGGTTATCGGCGCCTCCACTCAGGAAATGCGTGCGGGCAACATCGTGATGAAGAACTTGCTGCAAGGTGGCTTTGAAGGCGCCATTATGCCGGTGACGCCGAAATATAAGTCGGTGTGTGGTGTTCTCGCCTATAGCACTATCGACGCATTGCCTATCGTCCCTGATGTCGCCATTCTTTGTACTCATGCGAGTCGTAATATCGAGATATTCACCCAGCTTGTTGCGAAAAAAGTCAGCTCGGTGATCGTTCTTTCTTCCGACATGCATCAACTTAGTAGTACCGGGGAACCTATTCAGGAACTTTGTGCTGGTATCGCTCGTACCGTTGGTATGCGGATCTTAGGGCCAAATAGCCTTGGCTTGATGCTACCTTGGCTTAATTTTAATGCTTCATTTTCACCTGTCGCCCCTCAGCGTGGCAAGATTGCCTTTATTTCCCAGTCCGCTGCGATGTGCACCACTATCCTTGATTGGGCGAATGACAAAAATATTGGTTTCTCTGCTTTTATATCGCTCGGCAATGCCGTTGATATTGATTTTGCTGACCTACTCGACCATTTAAGTACCGATACCCATACCGAAGCGATTCTGCTTTACGTTGATTCGATAAAAGATGCCCGTCGATTTATGTCCGCAGCACGAAGTACCTCGCGCAATCGCCGAATATTGGTGCTAAAAGGGGGACGTACAGTTGAAGGACGTAAAGCTGCTCAAGCCCATACTGGCGGCAGTGATACGCTTGATATTATTTATGACTCCGCAATTCGGCGTACCGGTATGCTGCGGGTACAAAACTCACATGAACTATTTGCCGCAGTAGAAACTCTTACCCATTCGGTTCCTTTGCGTGGTGAGCGTTTAGCGATCATTACCAATGGTGGTGGTCCTGCCATTATGGCGGTCGATACTTTATTAGAGCGTGGTGGTAAACTGGCAAAACTGGATGAATACACAGTATCGCAGCTAAATCGCGTTTTACCCACCAGTTGGAGCCAGAGAAACCCAATTGATATGGTTGGTGATGCCAGTTATCAACGTTATGTGGATACGCTTAATACCATCATGGATAGCGATTGTGCGGATGCCATTTTGATTATGCACAGCCCTTCAGCCATCGCACACTCAGAGCAGACCGCTGCCGAGATTATCAAAGCGATAAAAGCCCACCCAAGAAGCCGTCGCTTCAATATCCTCACCAATTGGTCGGGTGAACTTACTGCCCGTCCAGCACGAGAGATTTTTACCCAATTTGGCATCCCAACCTATCGCACCGCTGAAAGTGCGGTGGTTGCTTTCATGCACTTAGTTGAGTACAGACGTAACCAAAAGCAGCTGATGGAAACCCCTACCACTGCGGAACCCGTTCATATTGCCGAACTAGAAAGTGCCAAAAAATGGATTGCCGAACAATCACTGGATAAAAATACAGTATCGTTAGATACCCACCAAATCCGCTCATTTTTAAAGCACTTTGACTTTAATGTTCTGCCTACTTGGATTGTAAGTGATGCCAGTGAAGCGGTTCATGTTGCGGGTGAAATAGGCTACCCGGTTGCTGTTAAACTCCGTTCACCTGATATTCCCCACAAATCGGATGTACAAGGTGTAATGTTGAACTTACGCAATAGCACGGAAGTGGCCAATGCAGCGCAAGCGATTCTTGACCGCACCGAGTTATCTTACCCTTCCGCTCACATACATGGTTTGCTAGTACAAGGAATGGCAAAACGGGCGGGCGGTGAAGAGCTTCGAATTAAAGTGAAGTACGATGAAACCTTTGGTCCGGTTATTTTGCTCGGCCAAGGAGGATCGGAATGGAATGAAGGACTAGATGCCGCTTCAGCGCTACCGCCTCTTAATATGGCACTCGCCCGTTATCTGATTGTTCGCGCGATTAAAGGTGAGAAGATTCGCCTGCAAAAATTGCCCGAGCCTATCGACATTGAAGGTTTGTCTGAAATCTTGGTGCGTATTTCACAGATGATTGTTGATTGTCCACAAGTGCATGAACTGGACATTCATCCGCTATTGGCTAATGGTAACGAATTTACCATCCTAGACGCCGATTTAACGCTTAAAGCCTACCAAGGTGATGCACAACATCGTTTGGCGATCAGGCCCTATCCTGTAGAGTTTGAACAAAGGGTACAATTAAAAGACGCCAGTTCGATTCTATTACGCCCTATTTTGCCTGAAGATGAACCCAAACATGCGGAGTTTATTCATGCCGTTTCTAAAGATGATCTGTATAAGCGTTTCTTTACCGAAGTGGGTGAATTCAATCATGAGGCACTCGCGAAGCTAACTCAGATTGATTATGACCGCGAGATGGCCTTTGTTGCGGTTGATATGAGCGGCGAGGAGCAAAAGATTATTGGTGTCAGCCGAGCCTTGATCAATCACGATAATAGTGATGCCGAATTCGCCATTTTGATCCGTTCTGATCTTAAAGGTAAAGGCCTAGGTAAGATTCTGATGAACAAGATCATTGATTACTGCCAAAATAAAGGCACCAAACGAATGTCTGGTATGACAATGCCGACTAACCGCGGCATGTTGATGCTCGCGCAAAGCCTCGGCTTTAAAATTGATATCCAGTTTGAAGATGGCACCGCGGACATGGTATTGGACCTACAAGACACTCAGGTGTCGGAACGAAACTAGTCTCTAGAGAGTTTGTCATATTGCGCAATGTTAAGCGGTGATGTTGATAAATCACGGACTCAATTATCAACGTCACCTCTCAAATTGATTGAATGTAGTGCTTTTAAAGGCAGCGCTTTGCAACAAAGTTCGCTTTACGCTTATTTCATTTGCCAATATTTTTTTAGGTACTGAATACACCATGATTTGGCTTCACCAATTTGATGGCGTTTCCACGCCATAATTACCTCAATTTCGCGTACGTCCGTTCCGCTAATTTGTTGCAATATTCCCTGCTTGATTAGTGAAGTTGCAATGCTGGTTGGCAAGGTGCCGATACCTAAACCGGATTTTAATGCATCCACTTTGGCTGCAAAATTACTCACGGTGAGTCTTGGTTGTTTTTGTAGTACATTCACCGACATAGCGGGTTGTTCTCGAGCGGTGTCTGCAATGGCGATCACGCGATATTTTTCACGCGCTTGATCATCAAACTCACCGACACGCTTATGGACATAGTGATCCGTTGCCGCTACCCACATCATTTCTAACAGCCCTATCGTCTCCGCTTTTACATCAACTGGAATCGTTTCTAATTTTGGACAAACAAGAATATCAGCTCGGCCATTTTCCAGTGCTTCCCAGCAGCCAGCTAAAATCTCTTCTTGTAGACGTATTCGCGTAGAACTCACGTTGCCCAGAGCATTAACCATGGGGAAGAAATTGTCGACTGGAATAATGCCATCAAACGCTAAAGTAATATCAAGCTCCCAGCCATTCGCGAGCACGCTGGCATCGTTGACCAACTTTTCTGTTGCCGTCAATATCGTACGCCCTTGCTCTAAGATAAGCTTCCCAGCTTGAGTAAAGACGGCTTTATGCCCTGAACGGTCAAAGATCATGATGTCTAGATCTTGCTCTAACTTTTGGATCTGATAACTCAAAGAAGATGGTGCTCGATCCAGTTCATTGGCAGCGGAAGCAAAGCTCCCTCTCCTGTCGATGGCATCAAGAATATGAAGCGCTTCAAGCGTAATTGGACTTTGCAAAGAGTTCCCCTTTTTATTACAACATCTGAGCAAGGTTTAAAATAATGTTAGGACGGGAATTAATCAATCATCGAACGATAAAACTATGGGCTACATAAACAAGTCAGGAGAGTAAAAGCGTTCAGGTGGGGAGAAAATAGCAATATCATGAGGTTCAGATAGAACAAAAGCCAGCAAAGGGCTGGCTTCATGATCAACTTCATTCAAAAAGTGGTTTAAAATTGGGCTGAATGAGTGATTATTTAGCGGCTGACATCTCTTTCTTAACCATAACTGCTGCTGCTACGATGAAAGCGATGATTAGACCTAACTCCATGACTTACCCCTACTGATAAAATTGGAAATTAAATGCCAGTTATTTATAACCCGTGCATTGTATCAGTTATCCAATTCGATAAAAGTCGTTAACGAAAGTTTTACTTGTTTTAGCGACTCAGATCAAAATTGAAGGTAAGTTGACCATTTACTTAAGTTAAATCGAATGATTGACCCCAATTAGTGTTAATAAACTCATTTATTTCATCAACACTTTTCCGCCAATGATCTTATAAGATGGAGTGCCTCTGACTAAGGTATCGCGAGCGAACTCTGTATGACATTTTGGACAAATACAGGGTGTTTGCGTGTAATCTTCAACAATGCGCTCTTTAAAGCATTTCACCAATGCTCCTTTACCACCTTTTCGATATTTAAATAGTAAACAGCGGCACTTGGCGCAAAAAATCTCAACCGTTTTTGACGGTTGCTTCTTATTGGGTTTCGCCATGGTGAGAGCCTCGCTCATTGAGCATGTTAGGTTTAATCCATACCTTGCTGAAATCAAACCACCCTAGCGCATTGCATTTGGCATTTTGTAGTGAACCGCATTGATCTTTACTCACGCCCAACCAACAATGGAACATCGGAATCAATTGCATTTTATCGGCAAGGGATTTCCCAATATTTTGCGCAGGAAAAGTCGCAAACTCTTCACAGCGATACTGAGTGACTACCTCAGACCACTGAGCAAAGTCTTGCTCGCGACTCAAGTGTTCTATATCACTGTAGTCAAGTAACCAACCAGCGATCGCATCATCACGATTGTTGGCTATCCCCATCGGTTTTACCCAAATGTCGACTTGCTCGTTGTCAGGCATCTCCATGTCATAGGTGATCAATTCAACCTCAAGGTTATCTTGCTTCAACAGCGTCTCTAAACACTTAACTAAAGTGGGAAACATTGGGTGCTTGGCATGATAAGCAATTTTAACGGTGCGGTAGCTTGGTGGTGGAGAATAATGCGCTTGTCTTGTGTGGTGGTACCAACCCGGTTTCAAGCCGTGTGCTGGCAACGCGCCTAACTCGACAATTTTATCTTGTGGCAATAGTTGGAATACGTTCAGCGAGGATAGGCGCTGACTAAAGTAACGCGCCCAATCATCGGATTTAGCCAAGCCATTGTTGCGATTTAATAGCAAATAGGTACAACCAGGATCTAACTCCACCTCGTCGCTGATTGTGATTGCTTCCGGCGCACACGGTTTTGATAGACTAGGAAAGACCATCGAGGAATGCACCGCATCAATCACCCATACTTCGACGCTATCAACCAGCGGTCTAAAACCAAAATAGCCATCAAACGCCTGTATTGTTAGGCGTTTTTCGTCATTCTGAGTAATTTTGTAAGGGCCAGTACCTATCGGGAATTGGTCATAATCAGCACTACGCTCAGAGCTTGGCAACATCACTTTCGCGCACGATTCTGCCATTAATAACGCAAAGTGGTAATCATCTTGGCTCAAGTGGATATCGACCACATTCTTTTGCTGTGAGCACACCGTTTCAATATGAGCGAAAAGATTACGAGAACGTAGCGCCATTAAGCATTCAATGATGGCCTCGACACTTAACAGGTCGCCATTATGATACCGCACAGCAGGACGAATATAGAAACGCCAATGACGCGGTGATAGCATTTCCCATGTATGCGCCAAGTCTGGCACTAACTGCTCGTTTTCATCTAAGCGAGTTAAGCCACTGAAGATCTGTCGTACAATATGCAATTCTGAACGACGCATATTTTTATGAGGATTGAGTGAGAGTAGCGGTCGGTAATAAGGCAAACGAACGACTTGTTGCCCTTCTTGCACCTGCACGCCCAAATAACTTTCGACGACCCGAGCAAGCTTAGCCGCATCTTGATCTAGCACTTTAAGCGCTTGGCCTATTTTACCTTCTTCAAGATAACGGCGTGCGAGATTCTCACTAACATCCGTACGACTGCGCTTAAAGTTGAGTTGCGAGAGCTTTCCACGGCCCGGAGATGGATGCCATTCAATCCAACCTTCTTCTTCCATCTTATTGAGGACAATGCGTGCGTTACGTCTTGTACAACAAAGGATGTCGGTGATCTCTTCTAATTGAACGCCAAGATCAATACCATCATAGTGTTCAAAAAGGGTTTCGAACTGGACACGAAGTCGCGGGCTACTCATAAAGGGGGAAATCTCAATCAAACATTACTATTTGTCATTTTCCCCATTTAGTGAGAGTGGATCAAGCAGTTACTGGATGGCAATGCCTAATTGTGATGCAAGGTCGATTAGTTGTTGCTCATCATCGAGTTTAATTGACCATTTTGCTTCACTTGAATGTACTGCGATGACATTTGCTCCGCGTCCAATCAGTTGGACGGCATCACTTTGTGCTTGCAAGGTGATCATATGCGGACCATTCACTTTCACGACAAGCTCATGAGGCGTCGCGATAATCTTGCCATTAGAAAATTCAATTACCATTTATCTCGCCCCTATCCTGCGTTGTTGGCACCAGTCTCAACATTGCCTTTGCGCTGTTGTTTGACGGCAATGGTAAGACGGCTTGTGCACACTAGGCGCCCGCGCTCATCGCTAATGTTGATTTGCCATACCTGAGTAGAAACGCCCAAGTGAATTGGCATCGCTTTGCCGATGACTAAACCACTCCTCATCGCACGGACATGATTTGCGTTAATATCAAGCCCAACACAGTAAGCATTGTCATCAACGCAGAAGTTGGCCGCGACAGAGCCTAAAGTCTCAGCCAATACAACGGATGCTCCGCCATGTAACATACCTAGCGGTTGATGAGTGAATGAACAAACAGGCATAGTGGCACAGATATAGTCGTCACCAACCTCGGTATAGAGAATATTTAAGTGTTCGATCAGAGTGTTTTTTGAGGTTTGATTGAGACGATCTAGATTGATCTCTCGTTTCCAAATGGTCATAGTAAATCCATCCATAACGGTTACGTCTATTCTAACCGGATGTTATGATGAATATATAACTGTATTTACATGGAATGTCATATGTCGTGGTTTAAGTTCTCCGCTTTAGCTTTAGCCGCTGGGTTAACGGCGTGCAGCTCGTCACCTACTGGACGAAATCAATTAATCTTGTTTTCTGATACCGACATGAGCCATCTCGGCGCTCAGTCATTTGAGCAGATGAAACAGCAACAAAAAGTCAGCAAAGACGCTAAAGTGAATCGCTATGTCGAATGTGTTGCCAATGCGGTCACCAAACACGTGCCAAAACAGCCAGGCTTCGATAAGTGGGAAGTGGTGGTTTTTGATAGCGACCAAGTTAATGCGTTTGCCCTACCCGGCGGTAAAATCGGGGTCTATACCGGCCTGCTAAATGTCGCTGAGAATCAAGACCAACTTGCTACTGTTATTGGCCATGAAATTGCCCATGTATTAGCTGACCACAGCAATGAACGTCTATCGCAATCTCAGTTAGCCAACACAGGGCTACAGATCACTGCTGTCGCGCTTGGCTCTTCGGAATACGCTCAATATCGTGATGCGACAATGGCGGCGTTAGGGCTTGGTTTACAGTATGGCGTCATATTGCCTTATGGCCGCACCCAAGAGTCAGAAGCGGATATCGTTGGTTTGGATTTGATGGCTAAAGCGGGATTTGATCCTGCCCAAAGTATCGATTTGTGGCATAACATGGCAAAAGCATCCAACGGTCAACAACCTCCTGAACTGCTGTCGACCCACCCTTCGCACAGTACTCGAATTCACGATTTACAGCAGACCATGGCGAAGTTACCAAACTATCAAACAGCAAAACCAAACTGTTCTTAGCTTTGTTCAAACCCCAGTCATTGCATCACAGATAATAAAGGGAGCTATTTAGCTCCCTTTTCTAATGTGTTGCCATCTGACGTTTTAGCAATGTGGATAATCACTATGGCGATAGTGTTAGGTGCCAAGCAGTTGCAGCGGTAGTTGCAACAAGGCATCGCCACTTTGAGCAAAGTACCAAATAATCGCCACTAGACCTGCAACAAGCGCGACATACCATAAACCAGCAACGATTTGACCATAACGGTCGAGCGGCAGTAGATGGCTATGGTGTCGGTAACGCCACTCCATAATGATTTCAAGTGTCCCCATGATCAGCAAGAAACCGAGTAAGCTCAAACCCAGCGTATAGCTAAGAAACACCCCGCCAATCGCCGCGGCTGTACACAAAATCATGCCCGTTAGACTGTTCATTGAAAAACTGATGCTTTTCAAAATATGACCGCCATCCAGTGGTAAAATGGGTAGCAAGTTAAACAGATTTAAGAAGGCGTTAAAGGCGGCTAGACCGGCAAAGAACATCTCGCCAGTCACCCAATAAACCACCAATAGAATCAGCGAAAGCACAAAACCAAACATCGGCCCCATGATGGAGATGACCACATCTTGCCAACGGGTGTTAATTTTCTCATCCGTTAGCGCAAGTCCACCCAAGAATGGCACAAGATAGATGCCTTTGGTTTTCATACCAAAGTACTTCATCGCTTTAACATGGCCATATTCGTGCACGACTAAACAAGCAATTAGCGCCATGGCAAATTGAAAAGAAAACAACCATGAATATGCAGCTAAACTTGCGGAGGCGAGCACCACTTTAATCAGCTTGGCGCTCTTGAGCATTTTCATACCAAGCGACACTAGACCAATCAGGCTAAAACGTTTTTCTGGTTTTGGTGCGACAACCGGGCTCTGTTGTTCGATATCCTTAGTATTACGCTCGCCTTGGCTAATGAGCTGTTGATTTACTTTAACTTGATAGTGAAAGGAAAACGGCTGCCAAGTAAGATTCGTGTCCAATTCACAATTTAGGACTTCATCGCCCTTTTGCAATACGAACGCGTGTTTAGTTTGTTCTTGTCGATCTGCATCAGCCGTGAGTTGTGAGACGATTTGATTATCCCAATACAGTTCTTGCCATCCAGCCATGCTGCCCTCAAGTCTTAGAGGACGGCCCAGGAATTCAATAGAGAGTAATTCCAATTTTTAACCTATTAATTTGCTATATAAACCTAACCGATTATGCCGCTAGGCACTAACAAGGTAAAGTAAAGGTGCAGCAATGTTACGTGGTCACGCCAATTAAGTTATTGAAGGGCATTTGAATGTTACCAATTTAACAACAAACTTCAGTAAAATGTCATTTTACGTCGGTTAAACCTTTGCGTTACCGAATGCCCCTTCCAATTAGTCGGATAAAGTGGATAATAAGCCCCGTTATTAATCCCGACTATATGTGAGTCCATTATGTCTATTGAAGCTACAATGCTACAACGTTGCGAATCTAAGTGTGAACTATGTGGTGCAGACGCACCATTGACTGCGTACGCGGTACCACCGCACGGTCACGTAACAGTAGATTACGGCATCATGGTATGTGACAAATGTCTGGGTGAAATTGAAGATCCTAAAGACATTAACCACTGGCGTTGTCTAAGTGACAGCATGTGGAGCCAAGTGGTTCCTGTGCAAGTGACTGCATGGCGTCAACTAACTCGTCTTAACTCAGAAAGCTGGGCACAAGACGCGCTAGACATGATGTACATGGAAGAAGAAACTAAGAACTGGGCTATGCAAGGTATGTCTGCTGACGACAAACCTTTCGATGTAAACGGCGCAGAGCTTAAAAAAGGTGACGACGTAACTGTTATCAAAGACCTTCCAATCAAAGGCAGCACACAAGTAATCAAGCAAGGCACGGTTATCCGTGGTATCGCATTGACTGACGACCCTAAACTTATCTCTGGTAAGGTGAACGGCGGCCAATCTATGTATGTTATTGCTGAATACTGCCGTAAAAAATAATCGCTAAGATTAAAAAAATAAAGCACCTTAACGGTGCTTTATTTTTAGCTGCTATTCCTGTTTCCTGCCGCTAGGCAATCTTTTTGATTACATCCGCTAATTCACTCGTGCTGTCTTGCACTTTACTGTTCATCTCATTAGTGAGTGTCATCAGCTCATAAGAATCTGCATACTTCAAATTGATCGATTGAATATTCTCATTTATCTCATCAGAAACATGCACTTGCTCTTCAATCGCAACGGCAATCTGTTGATTGCGGTCGACAACATCTTGTACCAACTCTTCCAATAACTGAATGCTCTGCTGTGCATCCGCTAGCAGTTCAACAGTACTGGCAGATTTCTCATTACCTTTATGCAGTGCATTCACCGCGGTCTTACTGCCACTTTGAATACTTTCTATCGCTGACTTTATTTCAGTGGTCGACTCTTGCGTTCTTTGCGCTAAGGTGCGAACTTCATCCGCCACGACGGCAAAGCCACGTCCCTGCTCGCCAGCTCGTGCTGCTTCGATTGCCGCATTCAATGCTAATAGATTGGTTTGTTCTGCAATATCGTTGATCACTTCAACTACTGAGCCAATCTGCTCGGTTTGATGATTGAGATCGGTGACCGTTTGTGAGATCTGTTTAAGTTCGTTAACAAGCTCAAGTACCGAATGGTTGACGTTGTCGATAACACCACGACTATTGGTCATGGTGTTTTGCGCCGTTAAAGTGGCATCCGCAGTCGCTTGAGCATTTTGCGAAATTTCAGCAGACGCCGCCTGCATCTCATTGACTGAGGTCGCGACAACATCGATTTCGACTTTCTGCTCACTTAAATTCTGTGTGACGCGTTCGCTATTGCTGGCAGCAGAGTCTGCGTTCGCTTTGGTTTCCTTACACGAATCCATAACGGAGATACCGACACGTCCTAATAGTGCATCCGCGTATTGCTTACGCATTTTCATCCCTAACGCGATTTCGGATAGATCGTTCACGCGGCCAAAATAAATATATTCCATCAGAGGATTATTGAAGTCTTGTCGTGCTTGTTGAGCAATTTTTTCTAATGGGCGAGTTAATATGTAACTTGATAATGCAGACAACGTTGCAATCACGCCGATTGCAACCATCGGACTTTGACCATAATTCAGTAGCAGATGACCTACGCCCGTGGCGGCGGCAATGCAGATCGTTGAACGCATCCATAATCGAGTGCGTGGCAATTTCAGGATCAGTGAAGTACCGCCGTTACGAAGTTTACTATAGATTTTTTCTGCGCGATCTACATAGAGACGTTCTGGCTTAAAGCGAACGGATTGGTATTCAACAATTTCGCCATTGAACTTAATGGGCGATGCGAAGGCATCAACCCAGTAATACCCGCCACCTTTACGTTGATTCTTAACCATCCCCATCCAATGTTTACCCGATTGCAAATGGCCCCACAAATCTTTAAACGCAGCTTTAGGCATGTCTCGATGACGAACAATATTATGCGGTTTACCCACTAATTCGCCATCTTCGAATCCGGCAACTTCACTAAAATGGGCACTGGCGTATTTGATATAGCTTGAAGGGTCGGTAATAGAGATGAGATTGTAGTTGTTTGGGTAGTCGTATTCCATTTCGCTCATAGATTGATCCTTACCTAGTCACTGACGTAAATTATGTTTATGCAATTACGCACTTATTAGTCAGTAGTAAGAATAGAGCAATATTCTGTATAGCAAATCGAATGCACGAAGCCAACTAAGGAAAAGAGTTTTAACTCACTGTTAAAATTGATGTTTATTGAGCAAAAAAAAAACGCCAGTAACATTACTGGCGTCTTCAAATTTGGTCTCTATCGATATAAACCGACATCTTTCTGCATATGGTTCGATAAGTCACTCGCATAGTATGCTCGAGGTTCATTACGATCGGTAAACAGAATATCTAGCAGGTGAACAAACAATCCTTTGATGGTAACCGAGTAGGTTTTTCTGTCCTTAGAAGGGGTGTTGATTATGGTTGTAGCGTCTAAAACTTGTGCCATATGTGCCTCTTCTTGAAATCGGATAACTCAGCTTGTGATTATTTTAACGTTGATTTTATCGCCAGTTAAAATGACAAAATTTCGATTTTCAAATTAGATAATCTAATAAAACAACTCACTAACATTTGCTGTTGATCGTTATTCACTTCGCTTTGCTATTGATATTACTTAGTCACTACCGCTGTTTAATTATTCAAATAATAAAAAACGCCCCACCCGTAGATAACAATTATTTTACATAATTAATATCTTTTAGTGAGGCGTAACTCGCATTTCAATTAGTTGAAATAACGCAAATTATTATGCTTGTTGTGCCAAGCTGCGTTGTTTAACAATCGAAGCTACCACAGCAATTGTCATGGTGATCAACAGAACCAATAGTGATACCGCGGTAGGGATTGCCCAAGCCGTACCCACTAGAAGCATCTTAATACCAATGAAGACCATGATGAAAGACAGTGCTGGTTTTAGATAAATAAACTTATCCATCATTCCTTGCAGTACAAAGTACAAAGAGCGTAAACCAAGCAAGGCAAATACGTTAGCTGCTAATACCAAGAATGGCTCACGAGTGACAGCGAAGATTGCAGGGATAGAGTCTAGAGCGAACATCACATCCATAAAGGCAATCACACCGATAACAATCATCATTGGTGTCACGCAACGTTTGCCATTCTCAACCACGGTTAATGCATTTTCACGGTAGCCATCGGTTACCGTCGCAAATTTACGAATGATCTTCTCAGGCAGAGGGTTTACTTCTTCCTCTTCACCTTTATCACGTGCCAATTGGATACCAGTCCAAATTAGGAATGCAGCAAAGATGTAAAGAATCCAATGGTATTGAGCGAGTAGCTGAGCACCAACCGCAATCATGATTGCACGCAGTACCAGCGCACCAATCACCCCCCAAAGCAGCGCGCGTGGGCGTAAATGCTCTGGTACTGAATATTGGGTAAAGATGATCGCGAAGACAAACAGGTTATCGACACTGAGTGATTTTTCCAGCAAATAGCCGGTTAGAAATGAAACGGTCGCTTTTTCTGCTGTATAGCTGCTTCCTGGCGCATAGAAATCCCAGAAAAAATAGATAGAGCCTGCGAAAAGAAAAGCCAGTACAAACCAGAACACACTCCAAACAGCGGCTTTTTTAATTGTGATGTTACCACCACGTGTTTGCCAAATATCGAGTGCCACTAGAGCAAGTGTTAGTAGACCAAGGCCTAGGTAGGTTGACGGGGTCATTTTATCCTCCAAATAACGGAGGGATCGGTGCGTTTATGCTAACGATCCCTACCGCAAACAAACAACCTCATACCCCGTTAAAGGCATAAGGATTTGAATACGTTGGTCTCGTCGAAGCGCATAACGCTTATACTTACCGGAAAGGCATTGCCTAACGAGATGACGATAAGTAAACCAGAGGCGACTACTCCCCAAACGCCGCGGATTGTATGCCTCAAATCAATTTACGTCTACTAGAAAATCAAAAAGGAGCAAAAAAATGCTCCTTTCTTTTACATTCCCCCACCGGGAATTAAATACACCATTGCAGCCCATACAGAAATCCAGCTGATGACAACCGCAACATCGACCCAGTCTTTACTCCACATAACGACTCCTATTCATTAATTCGGATAAAATGAATCAAGGAACAAAAAGCAAAGTGTATGCCAAGTGTTTAAAATTTAGTCATTAATTAGTAGTAAGCATTTGATCGCCGTGTAGTACTTCTGGATTATCTTTTAAGTAGCGAATGAAACAATCTGCCATTGATAGGTGGGTAATATGCCCTTCGCCTTTCATATTGAGAATCGCTTCATAGCCTTCTTTTCCCTTCATGGTATAAGCAGAAGATGAACCAATGTAGGTTTTACTAGGTTCAACAGGCTGCCACCCATCGGTGTTAGTGTGAATGTCTAGATGGTGGATTCGCTCGCCTTTAGGCGCATTAGCATCATAGTGATAGCGTAAATTGGCCGTATAAGGGTAAGAGCCTGAGCCTGTTCCTTCCACGCCATTATTTAATGCATTGTTTATTGCCCCTTCCAATGTTTGAGCAATATAGCGTCCTTCAATCTCATAACTGCCAATCGGCACCAGAAACGGCAACACCTTTCCGGCGATATCGGCAACAGAGATATTTCCTACGGCAAGGGAATTACGCACTCCGCCCGCATTATGAATGGCAAAATCTACCTGACTACCCTGTTGACGCATAGTATGAACAAATGACTCTGCGACTAATGGCGCGATTTCGCTGCCGCCACGTTCATCAGGAATTCTTATATGGCGTAGATTTTTTTCTGTACGCGCTAAGATGGTTTTTTGTTGCTCGCGAACCCGAGCTTGATAGCGCTCTTCTAATAACCGCTGGATACCTTTGTCTTTCTTACAGACAGCCACGTTTTGATGCGCATGAACAAAATCTCGGATTGGTTGGTATTTTTCATCCTGCCAAGACTGACTCATCGAGGTGTCGACAAACAAACGTCTACCTAGCAGCAGTTCATTTTGGCCGTTAAAAGCAATCACATTACCTTCACTGTCAAAATCAATGTCACAATGGCCTAGAGACAAAGCATGAAAGCCTGCTTGCACCACATAGGTTTGATTGACCTTTACACCATAATCATCACTTTTCGCCAAACCTAACTCGCTAAAGTCACCCTGTAACACATGACTGTGTCCACCGACAATTAACGAAATGCCATCAACATGATTGGCAAGTTCAAGATCAGCCTCATAACCCATATGACTCAGTAAAATGATTTTGTTGATACCCGCTTTATGGATCTCTGCCACGGTATTTCTGGCGGTTTCGATACTGCTGACAAATGGCGTGTCAATATCAGGATTAGAAATCTCCGCCATTTTATCTAATGCTAATGAAAATATCGCAACCGACTCGTCACCGACATGTTTGATTAGCCATTGTGCCGACCGAGTGAGTGGTTTGTAAGAGTATACCGTTGGGTTAAAACGTAAGGTTTTTGGTTTATCCTGGCGCTCATTGGAAAGATCCCAATTGCCAGCAAGAAGTGGGAAATCGATACGCTCGGCAAATTCAGCAACAGGCAGATTACCCATATCGAGTTCATGATTCCCTACCGCCATGCCATCAAGACCCAGTTGATTGAGCATCACCGCGTTTGCTTCTCCTTTAAATAAAGAGAAGTACAAAGTGCCTTGAAAGCAGTCTCCGGCATGGAGGAAGAGAAAGCCTCGTTGGTTTTGCTCGGCTTGTTGCTTAAGTTGTTCAGCGCGGGTTTTTATGCGGGCGATGCCACCAGCACTCACAAATGGGGCGAATGATTGTTGTTCTACGGTCAGCGCAAGCTGTAAAGACGTCTGTTCAAAATAGGAATGTGTGTCGTTTATGTGCGCGACTCTAATTCTGGTCGTTCTATTATTTTTCTTCATCATAATTCTTCTCACTTTTCACCGTCATGCTAACTCATTCTTTATGACAGATTCATTACTTTTTACGAATAATTCGCTTATGTGAGCTAACCTCATGCTTATATTAGTTTTTTCTTTTATGCTTAAATTAAGATAATTGATAATGATGAGGTCACTGTATGCAATTAGAACGGATTGAAATTGCGGGTTTTCGTGGCATCAAACGCCTATCCCTCTCGTTTGAACAGCTGACGACTTTGATCGGTGAAAACACTTGGGGTAAATCGTCGTTGCTTGACGCGCTTTCAGTTGCCCTACCGCCTGATGGTGTCCCTTACCAGTTTGAAATGTCCGATTTCCATGTGGATTACTCTGTTTCTCATCCTCAAACACAAGATTTACAGATTGTCTTGAGCCTAGTATCGAACGATAAGAGCGAAATGCGCTCAGGGCGTTACCGTAAAATTAAGCCGATCTGGACCACCGATGAAAACGATACTCACCGTATCTACTATCGACTCAGTGCTAGTCGTGACAACTATGACATTGAAACTCAGTACGATTTTCTCGATTTTGAGGGCAACCCGTTACCGTTACATCACGCAGTTAAATTAGCGCAAGAGCTGATGTCTCTTCATCCCGTGATCCGTTTGAAGGACTCCCGAAGGTTTAATCGCCCCATTCAAGCCAATGGCACACTCAATGAGCGAGTAGAAAAGAGGATTGATAATACCTGTCGCCGCTTAATGGCCATTCCAGGACACGTGAACAAAGGCGAGATGCGCAGCAGTCTCAATTCAATGAGCATGCTGGTTGATCACTATTTCTCGTTTAAGTCGAACGCTCGTAATAGTTTACGCAAACAACGAGATGGAATTTTCTATACCGGTCAGCCAAATTCGCTGTCTATTTCGGAAATCGTCGAGCAAACCAGTAATAAACAGACTCGTTTACTATTTATGGGGTTACTCAATGCGTATCTACAAGCAAAAGGCCCCAATAAGCTGCGTCGTTGTGCTCGCCCGTTATTGATCATTGAAGATCCTGAAGGACGTTTACACCCGACACACCTCGCTCGTGCTTGGAGTTTACTGCAGTTACTGCCGATGCAAAAAATATTGACCACGAATAGCGGTGATCTTTTAGCGAGAGTGCCGATCCACAGCATCCGCCGTTTGGTGCGTCAATCCGATAAAACCGTTTGTACCAGTCTTGGTCTACAGAGCTTATCTCGTGATGAATTGCGTAAGGTTGGGTTCCATATTCGTTTTCATCGTTCTGGCGCGTTGTTTGCTCGTTGTTGGTTGCTGGTGGAAGGCGAAACGGAAGTTTGGTTATTTAATGAGTTTGCCAATCAGTGTGGTTATAACCTCGCAGCAGAAGGTGTGCAGATCATCGAGTTTGCCCAATCTGGTCTAAAGTCGCTTATTAAGGTCGCTAAAGCATTTGGTATAGATTGGCACGTCGTCACTGATGGGGATGCGGCGGGTAAAAAGTATGCTCATACTGTGCGCACGCGATTGGATCATGATCAAGAGCGTCATCGTTTAACTGAATTGCCTGATCTCGATATCGAGCATTTTCTCTATAACCACGGCTTTGAACCTTTTTTCCGCGAGATGGTAAAGATCCCAGCCGATCACCCTATCCCAGCGAAAAAAGTGGTTCATCGTGTCTTAAAGAAATTTGCAAAACCCGATTTAGCATTAGCCATTGTTTCTCATTGCGAAGAAAAAGGCATAGAGGGAATACCGCTGTTGATTCGTTGGACGCTAAAACGTGTTGTCACCATGGCCAACGGCAATACTTAATATAACGTATAGTCGGTAGTAAAAAGCCATGCCCTTCAATTATCGATAGACATGGCTTGTTTAAACATCGAAAACGATTGTGATTCAATTATGCTGAAGGGGTTTATCAATTCGCCCGACTAGTGAGCGTTGCAGTAGCCTTACCAGGTTGTGATTTAGCTTGTAACCACATCCCACTCCATTTCATGGTGTAACCAAACAGGCCGCCAAGCAACAATGACGGAATTACTAGTTGCCAATCCCCATTGGCAGCAAAGGTTGCACATGATCCGATAAACGTACCCGGAATATAGGCCAACCACGATTGTTTCGCTTGTAGGCACATAAATAACGTAATCAGTCCCGTCAGCATATAACCGGCAATTTCTAATGACACATATTGAGAACCTGCGATGATCACCATCGCCCAGAATACACCGGTTAAATTAGTGATAAGGCTTATCAATAATCCTTTTACACCTTCTTGAGGTGCAGCAAAAAAACTTGTGCAGCCCAAAAATCCTGCCCACGCGAGTAGACCAACACTCACTGCAACCCAGCCCCAAACCCCCGAAAGAATTGCGGTCGTTATTGAGATGGCAACCAATGTACTCATAATAAAACTCTTCATCTTTGTAACAAGTGAAGCATACTACTGAGTTCGCTCGCACAATTTATCGATCTCGATCACGCATCAAGGCAACAAATATCAATGCGTTACACAAAAGAGTGACGCAATCGTTACTTCAACAGAATCCGTGCATTAAAAAAGCCCAAGAGGCGAGCCTGCTTGGGCTTTAAAGTCACATCGTTGTGCTTAGATTGGGTTTAATCGATAGGTTAAAAGACGGAAGGCTTACCTTTCATCATTCGCGAACCCTCACGTTTTAAACATTCAACGAGTGGGTTTTCAACCATATCTGCGCGCCAAACAAACGAGAGCGTTCTTTCCATGCTTAATTCGGGCACATTAAGGGCGACTAATTTACCTGCAGCAATGTGCTGTTCAACATCTAAATAAGGCAAACAAGTTAAGTACAGTCCATTCGCAACCATGCTACGCAACACGGGTACGTGTTCGTATTCACGCCATACATCAAGATCTTCAATCAAATGATGAATAGAGCTATCAAAAATCATGCGAGTACCAGAACCGTGTTCACGCAATACCCATTTTGCTTGTTCTAACTGGGCTAAGCTAACACGCTCTGACTTAGCAAAAGGATGATGCGCTGCCGCCACGACTGTTAAATGATCTCGACACCAAACTTCTTGGTGTAAACGGTTGTCATCACAGCGGCCTTCAATGATCCCAATGTCGTATTTGTAATCAAGTAAACCTTCCAAAATACTATCGGTACTGCGCACTTTCAAAGACATACGCATTTCTGGAAAGTCATTATCAATGTTACTGATAAGGTCTGGAACTAAGTGCTCTGCGGGGGTTTGACTTGCACCAATGCGCAGCTCTCCGCTAAGTAAATGCTGCTCAATGAACCCCATTGATATCTGCTGTGCATCTTGCAACAAACGCTTTGCTTTTGGCCTTAACCATGTCCCCCAGTGGGTTAGTGCCATTTGCTTTCCTTGCCTTTCAAACAAGGGTCTTCCTAACATTTTCTCAAGCTGGGCGAGCGACATACTGGTGGCTGACTGTGTCAACGCCAATTTATCTGCTGCCATACTCACACTACCGGTATCGGCGACTGCATCAAATACCGCGAGTTGCTTTAGTGAATAACGCATAACTCTCCTTTTCGTTATTACGTTAAGTGTTTGATTTTTCCTTTTTGCCATGTGCACAGATAGGCACATACGCTCATTTTAACGCCTTCTAAAAACATATCAAATTATTTGATGAAGTTACTCAACATTATCAATTTTACCAGTGCGTTCAAACCCCCTAATCTGAATTGGCAACGAGGCGAAAGCCCTTTGTTTTCCACATATGGAGGTTATTTATGAAACATACGATTAGGAGCGGTTATGTCATCTAGTCAAGCCAACAATCAATACTTCTCTCCCATGGAGATGATGGCTGAGGCTGAGAAATTTGCGTTAAGTAAAGCAAAAAAAAGTAGCGGTATGACTTTAAGCCTAGCGGTAATGGCTGGGGCATTTATCGGTTTAGCGTTTCTCTTTTATATCACTGTTACAACCGGTAGTGCAGATGCTGGATGGGGACTTAGCCGATTTGCAGGCGGGCTTGCATTCAGTATGGGCTTGATTCTTATTGTTATCTGCGGTGGTGAATTGTTTACAAGTTCAGTGCTTTCAAGCATTTCTTGGGCAAATAAACAAATCACCTTTGGCAAGATGATTTCAACTTGGGGAAAAGTCTACTTCGGTAACTTTATTGGCGCAATGCTACTGCTTGTTATCGTTTCTGCTGCTGGCTTATATCAAATGGATGGCGGTCAGTGGGGTTTGAATGCACTAAACATAGCGCAACACAAGCTGCACCACACTATGGTTCAAGCCTTTGCCCTAGGCATTCTTTGTAACCTTCTTGTGTGTCTTGCAATTTGGCTAACGTTTAGTAGTGCAAATGCAATGACCAAAGCAGCGATGACCATCATGCCTGTAGCCATGTTTGTCTCAAGTGGTTTTGAGCACTGTGTAGCAAACATGTTTATGGTGCCACTTGGTATTGTGATTCAAAACTTTGCGCCAGAAAGTTTCTGGCAAATGACTGGAACAACAGCAGCACAATATGCCGACTTAAATGTCATGCAGTTTGTTACTGCCAACTTAATCCCTGTAACCCTTGGCAACATTGTTGGTGGTGCCGTACTTGTTGGATTGGCGAACTGGTGTATCTACCGCCGTCCACAGTTAAAAGCAGCCAACATCGCAACCATTACCACCACCACAAATATTACGTCAGTTAAGGAAAGCACTATGAAAAACAACATCATCATCAAAGATATCATGAACACGCAACCAATCACTCTAAGCGCTGAGATGACCACGCCAATGGCTATTGATCACCTACTAGCACACAACGAAGTAAGTGCGCCAGTAACTGATATCGAAGGTCGTCTTGTTGGTTTCTTCTCTGCTCATGACGTAATGGTTGAATTGTGGTGCCAAAACTACATCCCAACTCAAGGTCAAAAGGTGGTGGATCTAATGGCTCGTGATGTAGTGGCAATCGATGTAAATGACAAACTGGTTGATGTAGCGGAATTCCTTTGCATCGATAAAGAGCAACTTTACCCAACCACAAGCATGGGTATCGCAACTCGCTTTAGCACTCTATCGGTTGAAGAGCGCGCTAAGAGCATGAAAGTGAGCAAACCACATGTATTACCAGTATTAGAAAACGGTCATATGGTTGGTGTTGTGAGTCGCTTAGAAGTACTAAACGCAATGCGTGATGTGTTTGGTAAACCAACTGAAGTGGTTGAAGAGCACAAACAAACGGCTTAACGACATCGTTGGTTGTCCAATACAAAAAAGCGCCTTATGTTAAAGGCGCTTTTTTTATATGAATAAAATAGTGTTTATAGAAATGTCTTACTGCTTGATGCCTTCCACATGCAGTTCCATATCAACATAACTTGATGCTCCCATGACTGGAATTTTATAATCAGCAAGCTCTAGACGGGTGGTACCAAAGAATCCAACACGTTCCCCACCCCACGGGTCTTGACCTTGGCCAATTACCTCAGCTTGGATAACGATAGGCTTAGTGACGCCATGCAGATTAAGGTCGCCCAGCAGCTCAAATGTACCATCGCCTTTATCGACAACCTGCGTACTATTAAATGTTGCGGTTGAATATTTACTCGCATCAATAAAATCGGCACTACGAATATGTTTGTCACGCTCAGCATGGTTAGAATCTAGGCTTTTGGTATCCACATTGACCGTAATAGATGATGCTGAAATGTCATCGGGGTCATAAGAAAAATTCCCGTCAAAAGTATTAAATCGGCCTTGGATATAGCTGTAACCTAAATGACTTACTTTAAAGTTAATTGACGCATGCGCGCCCTTGGTATCAATCACATAATCCGCTGCGCTGGCACTCAACGGCATAACCATTGCAATCGCTAGTCCTGTAGCAAGTAACGTCTTGTTCATTTTGAAGCTCCTATCATTTTGCGTAGCGTGTTGTCTTTGTCGATAAAGTGATGCTTGAGTGCTGCCATGGCATGGAAGCCTGCCAGTATGATCAACGTCCATGCGGCATAAAAGTGAACCTCTCCGGCAAGATCTGCCTGCCCTTCAAATAAAGCACCAGCGCCGGGAATGGCAAACCAATCGAAAATATCGATAGCACGACCATCTGCTGTAGAGATGAGATAACCAGATGTAAAAAGAATCAAAAGCACAATATACATCAGCCCATGCGCTACTTCGGCAGCCCATTTTTCTAACGTATTGCCTTCGACACTAGGTGACGCGGTAACACTTTTCCAAACCAAACGAATTAGGGTTAAGCCAGCGAGTAGAATACCGATCGATTTGTGCCAATGTGGTGCGGTACGATACCACTCACTGTAGTAAGAAAGATCGACCATCCACAAACCTGCTGCGAACAAACCAATGATAGCGATGGCTGAAAGCCAGTGTATTAATCTCGCGATTGGATTGTAATTTTTTACCTCGGTTCTCATTTGTGTCCCTACTTCGCTAAATTCAAACTCATCATATTGTGAGATCAGTATTACCCAACTTATCTACACAGAACATCTACGCCTATTGATGAAGTCATTCAAATATTTTGAATATCTCTTATAAGTTATCAAGATAGAAATTAATTGAGCTCATCCACTTGCTCGATTTGATAAATTTCATCTGCGATATCAAGCATCTTGTTGTGCATAATACTCTGTGCATCCGCCAATCCTTTGTTATAGAAGACCGGTCCCAGTTTTTGGGTAATATGATCCGCAAAAAACTCCGCATCAAACTGACCTATTTCAATATCCAACTCATCGGCAAGATAGTCTTGGATAAGCATCGCCATCTTCTGTTTTTGTTGTGATGTAAATTCAATCTTCGACATAAACCCTTCTTATTCCGTCGTTTAAAGCCATTTAGTGTAACGAAAAGCCTCGCCTGCATGTTAACCTTACTATCTAAATTTGAGGTCTATCAGGGAGAATAACTGTGTTACTGGATGTGCTCATTCAAAGCGTTAATGAGTTTCAAGCGGACTGTATGACGCTATGTGAACAGCATTATCCCACTATTCATAACCGTGGTATGAGTGAACATCATCTCGGACTGGCCTTTTCACGCCGCCTGGCACGAACCCTTACTGAGTTTGGCCATCATTGCAGCTACGCAACACTAGAATGCTATCCATCAACAGAACAACCTAGCCACTTTCGCGTCTCTTCTGATGCCGGAACCGTATGGATTTTGACTTCACACTTGGTCAGTGCTGGCAGCTCATGCCGACGTAAGTTATTTAAAACCATTCACCACTGGCAGAGTGAATACGATTACGCAATACAACCTAATGATTTACTGCTACTACTATCGGATCACTGGATCACACGAAGTAAGCAGAGCCGTGAGCTTATCCATTGGTGGACAAGCCATATTCCTGACGACGTTGATGATTACAAATCCCAAGGAGTCAGTCTTTATACCAGTGATTCTCAACTCTCTTTGACCTTAGAGGAGTGTTTTAGCATCAGCCCTTATTACATTAAATTTACCCATCCTTTGAAACGCGCGACCGATAAACAGTTGGTGCGCAAGTACGTGCAACTTTATGCGGTAATACAGCTCAGTTAGCGCATCAGTGACTCTTCACTTCGTTTAAAGAAACGCATTTTCTAGGCTTGGTACCCACAGACATCTCTCTTGTTTCCAATTATGCTCTCCCGTAAAAAATAGCGCACCATCGGCCTCATCATCGATCAAAATCTAGCATTCATTAGAATGAGAGATCATACGAGAAAACCACCATTTTATTAGTCATTTAATGTCTTTCTAGTAACAGCCAGTCTAAATTAGCTTGGTGTGATAAACTATTTAATGAAACTAAAGAAATGTCTAATTGATACAAAAGTTTAGAACCGATATCAAATTTGTGGACATTAGTCAGGATTGAACGCTAGTTACAATACTTTATTCGTTGACAAAATTATGTCGGCGTCAATATCATGTCACACGAGCTTGCACTATTGCATACGGAATAACTTGATACTAAAGGCTTAAACGTAAAATGATTCTGTCTAGTCAACATCAGTTTCACGAATGCGTCTCTTTCAATGAAGAAAGACAATTTGTCGCCGCCTATAAAGGGCTAAATCTTCGTAGCGTTTATCAGCCTATCTTTGATCATAAAAATCATCCAATTGGCGTCGAAGCCCTTGTGCGTATTGAGGATCAGCAGCAGAAAAACGTTAGACCTGACCACTTTTTTCACTCTAATAAAATCAGTTTAGAAGACAAAATCAATGTCGAACGACTTAGCCGTGCAATCCACATTCGTAATTTTTCTAACTCAAAATATCGCCACCTTAATTTGTTCCTTAATGTTCTCCCTTCTGACGGTGAATTTTTTGCTTTAGAAAACATGCGTGTTGGTCAACTATCTGAAGGACTAAAATCTCTCAATTTACAGCCTAACCAAGTGGTTATGGAAGTGGTTGAACTCGATTCACCGGACGAACAATGCTTAAAAAATGCCATGGCTATTCTTGAGGCTAATGGTTACAAAATTGCTATAGATGACTTTGGTATGCACGCTTCTAACCGCGATCGCGTCGAGTTGATCAAGCCCAGTATTATCAAGATTGATCGGTCTTTATTGCTCGACTATATGCAAGGTATCACCGCGCCAATGTTGAGTGGTATTGAGCTGGCAAAAAAAGTTAGAGCGAAAGTGGTAGTCGAAGGCATTGAAACTGAAGAGCAATACTTAGCTATGCGTGCCCTCAATGTTGATTTTTTCCAAGGTTATTTTCTCGCCACACCCCAGCCACTTGCAGCAACTGAAGCCACCGAGGTCATTTAACTCCTCACTATGATCATATAAGGAACTTTCGAGTTCCTTTTTACATTTTTAATACTTAAATAACTTAATTTAACCACTGTAAAACAGAATATTAATCTACATTTTTCATTAAAATCCTTTTATTGTTTTAGATCACGAGTTGTACGTTTACCGCTCGTGCTACAGTCAAGTTTTCGGTAGATTCACTGACACAGTTTGACACACGTTGTCATATTTTTTCTTATCTACCGAGGTATTTCATGCTGGAGCTTCTAATCGGATTAGTTGTTACCGTAGCCGTAGGCTATTTTATCGTTAAAGGATATAAACCTGCCGGCGTTCTTCTCACTGCTGGTCTTGCTTTGATGTTTATGACTGGCTTTCTAGGCCATAGCATTCTACCAAGTAAAATTGCTTCAACCGGTAACATGTTCACCGATTCACTTGAGTACGTGAAATTCATGCTACAAAACCGTGGCGGCGGCTTAGGTATGCAGATCATGCTATTGTGTGGTTTCGCTTCTTATATGACGCACATTGGCGCAAACAATGTCGTGGTTAAACAGTTTTCTAAACCACTTGCGGTGATTAAGTCTCCTTACGTATTACTTGTTGCGGCTTATATCGTAGCGTGCTTAATGTCCCTAGCGGTTAGCTCTGCAACAGGTCTTGGTGTTCTATTGATGGCAACACTATTCCCAATGATGACCGCTATGGGTATCTCACGCCCAGCGGCGGTTGCAGTGTGTGCATCACCTGCAGCAATCATTCTCTCGCCAACCTCTGGTGATGTTGTTATCGCCGCAGAAAAATCGGGCATGACGTTGGATGTATTCGCAGTACAAACCGTATTGCCAGTGTCATTCTGCGCTATCGTGGTCATGGCTGCGGCGGCATTCTTCTGGAATAAATACCTAGATAAGAAAGACAATACGCCAATGGAGCGCGTTGACGTGACTGAGATGGAAGTAAAAGCACCAGCTTACTACTCTATCCTACCTTTCCTGCCAATCATTGGTGTCTTCTTATTTAACGGCCGCACAATTCCTGGTCTATCGTTGGACATCTACACCATCGTGGTACTGTCAATCTTTGTTGGTGCGGTGATCGATTACATCACTAAGCGCTTTGATGGCAAAGCAACACTGGAAGATCTTGAATCTTGCTACGAAGGCATGGCTGATGCCTTTAAAGGTGTGGTCATGCTATTGGTTGCTGCAGGCGTATTTGCACAAGGTCTGATGTCAATTGGTGCCATTGATAACCTACTTCATCTTGCCGAAACAGCGGGCGCAGGCGGTGTCGCACTGATGCTTATCCTAACGGGTCTAACGGTGGCGGCAGCAATTGCGACTGGTTCTGGTAATGCTCCGTTCTATGCGTTTGTTGAACTAGCACCTGCACTCGCTGCGAAGATGGGCCTAAACCCTGCATTCTTAATCATTCCGATGTTACAAGCGTCCAACCTAGGTCGTACGATTTCTCCAGTTTCTGGCGTTATTGTAGCGACATCAGGCATGGGTAAAATCAGTCCATTCGAAGTGGTTAAACGCACCTCAGTTCCGGTACTTTGCGGCCTAGTAACCGTCATCGTCGGTACACTTGTTTTGGTTCCTGTTTACGCATAGTCCAAACAATCTAACGTAATTTACTACTAAAGAAGGGCGCTCAATGAGCGCCCTTCTTCTTTATAAGCCAACCTGTATCCGAGTTAACTCAGTTTTATTTAATGTCGCCGAAACGTTCAAGGTACAATACTGTTGCTGCAGTGCGCGATGGCACGCTGAGTTTCTTCAATAAACTCTTCATATGTACTTTTACGGTCGACTCAGAGATAAACAAAATATCCGCAATCTGTTTGTTGCGTAACCCTTTGGCCACTTGTTGCAAGATCTGCAATTCTCGGTCCGTCAAGCCATCAAAGATGTCACTATGGCTAGAACGCTCTGCTAGATATTGTGCTACTTCACGGCTATATGCTTTATTACCCTGTAGCGTTTGTTTAAGCAGATCGATTAACTCATCAGGCTCAGTATCTTTTAATAGATAACCATCGGCACCTGATTTAACAATGGCATCAATATCTGAAGCACTGTCTGAGACAGTCAAGATCACAATATTGGCATCGCAATTATCCGCTCGTAACGCTTTTAACGTATCGAGTCCTGACATACCTTTCATATTGAGGTCGAGCAAAATAAGATCAGGTTCAACTTCATGGTTTTTCGCGACAGCTTCAGCGCCAGAACTTGCTTCCGCAATAATTTCAAATTCATCTTCAAAGCTGAGCAACTGCCCTAACCCGCGACGCATCAGTGGATGATCGTCAACCAGCATTACCTTACATGTTGTCAAAGTTTTCATCCTTTGTTCTTGGGTATTTTAATTCAATTTCACAACCCAGCTCTAGTGCTGTATTGATCGTTAAGTGACCATTTAAGCGACTGGCTCGTTCATGCATGATCGATAATCCATAGTGATCCAGCTTACCATCGGTAATACCTTCACCCGTCATGCCAATTCCGTTATCTTTTACGCGCATCACAACACAGTCATCTTCTTCAATACAGGCGATCTCAATAAGGCTCGCATTCGCGTGTTTAATCGCATTGAGTGTCGCCTCCCTAATTAACTGTAGTAGATGAACTTGTTCATGAGCATCGAGTTCTGCTGACGACAATTCGTTTAGCAAACGAATCTCGGCATCGGTTTGTTCAGCTAGTTGTTCTACCATACCAGTCAAAGCTGAACCAAAGCTGCCTTCTTTGATTGAGAGTCTAAAAGTGGTTAATAGCTCGCGTAATTGTGTATAGGCACCATTTAGCGCGCCATCCAAATCCGCAATAACACCATTGGCGCTCGCTGCCGCTTTATCCTTCGCCAGCTTTTTCATTAGTCGCTTTAGTAAAGAAACCTGAATCTTCAGGTAAGACAAAGATTGGGCAAGTGAATCGTGAAGTTCACGCGCTATGGTAGCCCTTTCTTCTAGCAACAATAGATTTTCTGACTGTCGCTGAGCTTGGTTATAATAAACTGCACGAGATAATATTCTAACAAAATTATCAATAAGAGCTTGATCTGGACAAGGTAAACGCCAATTCCAATACAACGTACCTAAATTTTGTCCATCTAAGATTAACTCACGCGAAGCGCTATTCTCTGGGTTGTAATCGCCTTTAGTGAGTACCAGCGGTTTTTCGCCACGCGATGATATAGAAAGTTGTACGGCATCGATTCCTTCAATACTTTTTATATATTCTAATATTGCCGCAAAATTATCCAAGGTGATGCGCGACGCCGTCAGTTCGCTCGACGATTTATACAATACCGACAAAGATTGATTAGCATGCTGTAACTTATGGGTTTTTTCATTTACCGCATTTTCTAACCCATTGTAAAGCTTACCAAGCTCTTTTGCCGTGTTGTTAAACGTACGGGTTAAGATGCCAATTTCATTGTCGCTCACGACATTCAAATCAACATCAAACGAATGAGATTGAACTTGTTCACTAGCAAGTACTAATGCTTGTAACGGGTTAACGATTTCACGGCGTACAAATAGCACCACGAAGACACTGGTGATCAAAATCCCACCCATTCCAATGCCACCAACCCACGCTAGCTGGAGTAATTTTCGTTCAGAAAAACTCTGTAATTTGAAAACGAAGGCATCAATTTGTGATACAAAATTCGGCACTAACACCAAATATTCAGATCGTTTTTCACTCTTTAGCAGCGCTTTTAGTTCGTGCCAGCGTATGATCAATTGATAGTAATCTTGGGTGATATCTTCAGGAACCGTCCAATTTTGTAATGCCATCATCGATGGTGAATAAATGGAATGTTCAAATAAGTATATATGGGATGAATAGTCACTAGATTGAGATTGAATATCACTTGCTAGTCGATAGCTTTGCATCCTCATTGACCCTGCAACATTGACCGCTTCAGCATCATTAAGACTTGATGCCAACAGAATAAATGCATAACCAATGGTACACACAGACAGCAATACAATGAATGTCATCGCCTTTGCTATCGTGCCTGTTACCGATTTTTTAACCGTTTTAAACAATGTCGACTCTCGATTTTGGGGCCAATAATTTGGACTACTCTTAATAGGTAGATAGCCTTTAGTTCAATATGTGATCAAATCTAACTGAATTAATTGATCTAAAACAATATCTCACCTCAATTACCTCCTAAGAGGTATTTATACAAATATGTCAAAAACTACAATTTATATATCGATAAATGACTAAATATTAATGGCACTTAGCCATTTACGTTCAACAGTAATGGATTGTAACTGAATGGTAGACCTTTCGAGACGAAGATTTTTCACTCGTAACGTGGTTGCTGGTACTTCGGTAAGACTACCTTGGTTAACGGCCCCCGAGCGCTTCACTGACCTTTGTAGTCAATGCGGAGAATGCGTTAAAGCATGTGAAACTCAAATTATCATTAAAGGTGATGGTGGTTTTCCTCGCGTCGACTTCTCAATTGATGAGTGCACATTTTGCTATCAATGTGCGCAATCTTGTCCTGAAACTCTCTTTGAACCAGCTCAGAGCGAACCTTGGCAAGCAGTAGCAGAAATCAGTTCACAATGCCTAGCAAAACAAAATATTGAATGTCGTGCTTGTTCCGATATTTGCGAACCCATGGCGATACGCTTTAACTATGCTGTTGGGCAAGTCGCTCAACCCAGCATAAATCATGAGCAATGCTCAGGATGTGGAGCCTGTGTTGCCGTATGCCCTACGTCATCTATCAATGTGAGCAACGTTGGCGCGTAAACCAACGACAACTATGAGAGCAAAACATGCCAAAAAATGAAGTGCATATATCCAGTTTAATTGTTCATTGCCAACCTGAACAACTTCAAACGGTTACAGCACAAATTAGCGACATCGATGGTGCCGAAGTTTATGGCGATAGTCCAGAAGGAAAGCTAATCGTCGTACTAGAAACCGCGACACATGGCTTTATCACCGACACTATCGACGTAATCAATAATTTGCCACATGTTCTAAATACCGTAATGGTTTATCACCAAATAGAACCTGAAGAAATCTATACCGAACACACCGAATTAGAACCAAACACTGGAAATCAACAATCCCAAGTAGAGGGTGAAGTATGAAAATGACACGACGCGCGTTTGTAAAAGCAAACGCAGCCGCATCAGCCGCGGCAGTAGCGGGGATTACACTGCCTGCTTCTGCAACGAACCTGATTGCTAGCTCAGACCAAACCAAGATTACCTGGGATAAAGCGCCTTGTCGTTTTTGCGGTACTGGCTGTTCGGTACTGGTTGGTACCCAAGGAGGTAAAGTAGTTGCAACTCAAGGTGATCCAGAAGCTCCTGTAAATAAGGGGTTGAACTGTATCAAAGGCTACTTCCTTTCGAAAATCATGTATGGCCATGATCGATTAACCCAGCCTCTACTTCGCATGACTGATGGCAAATACGATAAGAACGGTGAATTTGCGCCTGTCTCTTGGGATGATGCTTTCGATATCATGGCGGAAAAATGGAAATCAGCTTTAAAAGACAAAGGACCAACCTCTGTGGGTATGTTTGGTTCTGGTCAATGGACAGTAATGGAAGGTTACGCTGCATCAAAACTAATGAAAGCAGGCTTTCGTTCAAATAACATTGACCCAAATGCACGCCATTGTATGGCTTCAGCGGTTGTCGGCTTCATGCGTTCATTCGGCATAGACGAACCGATGGGCTGCTATGATGACTTTGAACATGCAGACGCATTTGTGCTTTGGGGTTCAAATATGGCGGAGATGCACCCAGTATTATGGACTCGTATTACCGACCGCCGCCTAAGCCACCCACACGTAAAAGTTAATGTATTATCAACCTACTATCATCGTTCTTTCGAATTGGCTGATCATGGTTATATCTTTACACCGCAAACGGATCTCGCGGTTGCCAACTTCATCGCTAATTACATCATCGAAAATGACGCTGTAAACTGGGACTTCGTTAACAAGCATACCCACTTCAAACAAGCGACAACCGATATTGGTTACGGTCTTCGTGATGACAATCCGATTCAAATGGAAGCTGAGAACCCTAACTCAGGCGTTATGACCTCAATCGCATTTGATGAATACAAAAAATCCGTTGCGCCTTATACACTTGAATATACGGCAGAGCTTTCAGGCATTGCGCCAGAAAAGCTGATTGAACTTGCTAAGCAATATGCGGATCCTAACACCAAGGTCATGTCACTGTGGACGATGGGCATGAACCAACACACTCGTGGTGTGTGGATGAACAGTTTGGTGTACAACCTTCACCTGCTAACCGGTAAAATTTCCACTCCAGGTAACAGCCCATTCTCACTGACTGGTCAACCGTCTGCCTGTGGTACCGCACGTGAAGTGGGTACGTTTGCTCACCGCCTTCCAGCCGATTTGGTCGTCGCGAATCCGAAACACCGTAAAATTGCAGAAGGCATTTGGAATATTCCTGATGGTGTCATCCCACCTAAACCAGGCTTCCACGCCGTATTGCAAGATCGCATGCTTAATGACGGCAAACTCAACGCTTACTGGGTGATGTGTAACAACAACCTGCAAGCCGGACCGAATATCAATGAAGAGCGTCTACCGGGTTACCGCAACCCTGAGAACTTCATCGTGGTGTCTGACCCATACCCAACCGCAACAGCACAAGCCGCTGACCTTATTTTGCCAACGGCAATGTGGATCGAAAAAGAAGGCGCTTATGGTAACGCCGAACGACGCACTCAAGCATGGTATCAACAAGTTGAAACCATTGGTGAAGCGAAATCTGACTTATGGCAGTTAATGGAATTCTCCAAGCGTTTCAAAATTGAAGAAGTGTGGACTGAAGAAGCGCTAGCCAAAGCACCGCAACATCGCGGTAAAACCATGTATGACGTTCTATACAAAAACGGAACCGTCGACAAGTTCCCGATTGAAGAAGCTCGTGAACTCAATGATGACGCTCATCACTTTGGTTATTACGTACAAAAGGGCCTGTTCGAAGAGTACGCCCAGTTTGGACGCGGACATGGACATGACCTTGCCCCATACGATGTTTATCATCAAGTACGCGGACTACGTTGGCCTGTCGTCGACGGCAAAGAGACTCTTTGGCGCTTTAAAGAAGGATCGGATCCTTACGCTAAAGCTGGATCTGATTGGGACTTTTATGGCAAGCCAGACGGCAAAGCTTGGATCATTTCTGCACCCTATGAAGCGCCACCGGAAGTCCCAAATGAAGAGTTTGACATGTGGTTATGTACCGGGCGTGTCCTTGAGCATTGGCATACCGGCACCATGACTCGTCGTGTCCCTGAGCTCTACAAGGCCGTTCCTGACGCTGTTTGTTACATGCACCCAGATGACGCGAAAGCGCGCAACGTTCGCCGTGGGGAAGAAGTTTTACTGTCAAATAAACGTGGCGAAGTTCGTGTTCGCGTAGAAACTCGCGGCCGTAATCGACCACCACAAGGGCTTGTATTCGTACCATTTTTTGATGCTCGAATACTGATCAACAAACTGATCTTAGATGCAACGGACCCACTGTCTAAACAGACCGATTTCAAAAAATGTCCGGTTAAGATCACCAAAGTTGTTTAATCCATTGTTGGCAGGCTGCAGCCAGCCAACATAAAAAATTGCCCTTAGGCGGAGAAGTTACAATGAAAAAAATAGTGATTGCCCTATTTGCTTTTGCAATGATTGCCAGCGGCAACGTAGTTGCTGAGCTGGATAATCCAGGCGGAACTGGCGGTGTTGATTCACTTCGCGGTAGTACCCGATTAGAAGACACTCGCCCTGCCGATGACTTTAAGAAATACCCGAAAGAACAAGCGCTAGAGAGCAGCTTTGTCTATCAGCCACCTCTGATCCCACATAGCATTCGTAATTACGAAGTCTCTCTGAATGCGAACAAATGTTTGGCCTGCCACAGTTGGAAAAATGCCAAAGAAATGGGCGCAACCAAAATCAGTGTTACACACTACGTGAACCGAGAAGATGCCGTACTAGCCGATATGTCTCCTCGCCGTTACTTCTGCCTACAGTGCCATGTACCGCAAGCAGAAGCGACACCGCTGATTGGAAATGATTTCGAACGCGTTCAGTCGTTGAAATAAGACTGTTACGTAAAATTAACGAGGTTAATGTATGAAATTATTGAAAGCGTTTTGGAAGCGACTAAAAAGCCCAAGTAAAGCCGCGGTTGGCGTGGTTCTATTCATGGGTTTTGCTGGCGGCCTTCTATTCTGGGGCGCATTTAACACCGGAATGGAAGCGACCAACACGGAAGAGTTTTGTTCAGGGTGTCACGCGCCAATCGTGGCAGAAATCAAAGAGACGATTCACTACTCAAACCGTTCTGGTGTACGAGCTATCTGTTCAGATTGTCACGTTCCACATGAATGGTCAGATAAGATTGTTCGTAAAGTTCAGGCATCAAAAGAGCTTTTTGCTCACTATGTTTTGAAAACCATCGACACGCCTGAAAAATTTGAAGAGCGTCGTGCACATCTTGCTGAGCGTGAATGGTCAAGAATGAAAGGTAACGACTCATTAGAATGTCGTAACTGCCATGAATTTGAGTATATGGATTTCTCAGAACAAGGCTCTCGTAGTGCGAAACAGCACTCTACTGCGCTAGCAAATGGCGATAAAACATGTGTTGACTGCCATAAAGGCATCGCGCACAAATTACCGGACATGCAGGGCGTTGAAGGCTGGCAATAAGGAGCGATTATGAGTACGTTTGAATCGGTTGTATGGCATATACTCGGATACAGTGCGATGCCAGTTATTATCCTTTCAGGCTTTGCAGCCGTGGCAGCGATTTGTGTTTGGCTACTGTCACTGAGTAAAGACAAAGAAACGGAATAGCACCACGTTTAACAACATTATACTTATCTAGCTAAAACAAGGCGCTCATATCGAGCGCCTTTATTTTTAATAGTATCAGCAACTAAAGTATGACTTCACGCTCATATAGATTCTGATTTATGACACTATTTTCGCGTGATTCAAGCTCGGCTACAAAACCACTCGCAAATTGTGGCCTTTATTGTTCAATCCTGATGAGAAACAGCCCGTTGGCTAACACAATATGGTCTAAACCTCACCAAAGTCGTTAATTACGCCAAGTTTTTAACTCAAAGGAGACTTTTATGACCGTAAAGCTGTTGTTACTCACCACCACGTTAGTTTGTTCCAGTTTCTCCTCTTTCGCTGAAACGACGTTAACTTTTCTTGATTCGCATCGAGCCTCAGCGCAATTAAGTCGCAACGACGATTTTATGCAGCGCCTTAGCCAGTTCGATATGGAAGCACGAATGAAAACCGTCGATCATGTGATCAAACCTGAATTTAAGCGCTTTGTCCGAAATCACACACTCGATTGGTCAGAGCAAGACCGTGCATACGTTAATCAAGCCTATGCTGAACTAAAACAAGAATTAGACCACTACCCGCTCGATTTACCTCATTCGATTAATATGATTCTCACCACCGGCGCAGAAGAAGGCACAGCCGCTTACACGCGAGGCAAAGCGATTATTTTACAACGGGATAAGCTCGTTTTGGGGAAGGAACTAAAGCGAATTATGGCTCATGAAATCTTCCACATTTATACCCGCCATAATCTCGCTAAAAAAGATGAACTATATCAGTCGATCGGTTTTGACTATGTTGGTGAGATAGAATTTCCTGATGATTTAGAAGATCGGAAAATCACCAACCCTGACGCACCACTCAATGATTACGCTATTCTAGTTGAATATAACCAGCAGCCAGTATGGGCGATGCCAATTCTATATTCAGTTAGCGAGAAGTATGATTTAGATAAAGGTGGCGAGTTCTTTAACTACCTACTGTTTAAATTTTTAATCGTGGCGGATAAAGAAGGCAACTGGACGTACGATGACGACCATCCTCTGATTGTCGATCGCAGCGAATTGAACGGTTTTCTTGAACAAGTTGGCTATAACACCAACTACATCATCCATCCAGAGGAAATTCTTGCCGATAATTTTGCTCTGCTGATACTTAACACGCAGCCGGTAAACTCCCCTGAAGTCATTGCCAAGATGAAACGTATTTTGATGAACTAACTGAATTCAACATACAAAAGCGTGTGTTGAATTCATCAAACCAACAACTATCAACCGTGACATAGACAATAGGAAGCGACATCTCATTTATGGGAATGTAGGTCACTAATATAACAGTAGCTTCAACTGCTTTAGATTTTAGAGTCGTTCGAAATCCGATACTGATAAGCCAATATCGGATTTCCGGAGCCCTTTATCGAGAACGTAGTCGTGCTTTATAGGTGCCCGCTTCGGTTAACTGGCGCTCAACCTTTGGTAGAGCGCATCTTTAAGTTCTGCGCGATTATGTTTCAACTGCATCATCGCATCATCACCAATGGGTGATCCGTTAAGTTCTAGAACTCGTATTTCCTTATCTAACGCATTGTAGTCTTTCATCGCTTGAGCAAAGGAAGGGTCATTTCCTACTAAAGCAGCAATCGTATCTTTCATCTCTGGAAAGTCTGCGATAAGAGCATGATTTTCACCTAACATTGTGTCTCCTTATTATTGCAACCAACCACTGAACCCACGATAAACACCTCTGAAATCTAACGGGGTTCAGCAAACAACAGTTATAGTGTAGTGTGAAAATGCCTTTCTAATGAAGTTCTAGGATGTACGTTCATCACCACTTCAGATAAGTCGCTCAAGTAACATTCGAACTGTTTATTTATCAAATTCACGTTACACATCACTGATTAGTAAGTTATTTAGCCAAGAAATTTTGTTTCGCGCATTATCTTAAATTTCTGGTCTACACTTTGTTATAAGTTGGCTATAAATGGATAATAAGAATGGCAAAATGGGTATCATGGAGTGATATCTCGATAAAGTATAAGCTGTTCGGGTTGGTTCTCTTACCGATATTACTTTTACTTTATCTCGCTTCTCGTCAAATTAGCGTACTCAACATGCAAACTGACGACCTGCAAAAAGCAAAAGCGATGACGGCTTTTCTCCAGGGCTTTTCGCAAACCGATCATTCTGCGCATAATACCGAGCGTAGCAAAAGTTCATCATCACTTGATGCTGCGAGTGTCAATGCGTTGCTACCATCGCTGTTTCCTTCACAAGAAGCGAAACAAATCTCAAGCATTCTGCGTGAATATTTGTCTGTCAGTCTACAAATCACCGTCAATCAACACCCGGATGAGATGCTCGATAACCTTGAGTGGCAGGCCGATTTGTATCAACAACTTATCATGGCTATGGAGCGAATATCACTGAACCATATCCCGATTTCGATCGAGCAAGATCTTCATGCTCTAATTCAATTAGAGTGGATGATGTTTTGGGCAAACCAAGAAACGTCGCTAAGCCAACAGATAGTTGCCGACGGTCAAGTTGATGATGAACAACGCGCCGAACTTCGCAGCCAGGTAACAGCGCTAGCACATAATCAGCAGTTGTTTGTCGAACGCTTTGTCAATCTAAATGCCAATGAACACCAAGTGAATTTTATGCTGGAAGCTTTTAGTAATGAGGCATTTCAGCAAAGCCAACTATTTAGACAAATATTGCTAGACCAGACTGAGTTTAGCCAACTCTCTGCTGATAATGTACAACAAGGCTTAAATGCCCTATTAGCAAGACTAGAGCTACTAAACAAAGTTGGACACAAAATCGAAGACCAGCTAATTCGCAGAATAGACTCCGCGACACAATCAGCTAACAATCAAAGAATTGTCTTTATCGGTGTCGTTTCCGCCCTCACCTTTATGGTTATGTTTATTGCAATAGGTCTGGCTCGTCGTGTCACAAACAATCTTAATTTGGTACTGAACTACCTTACAAATGATCAGGGACAGATAGCGGGTGAACTAACAAAAAGTATATCTGGAAATGATGAGCTTAACCATTTCGCCCATGAAGTAGAAAGACTAACCCTCGAGCGGCGTCAAGCGAATGAGCGGTTAACACATGCAAAAAACATTGCCGAACAAGCTAAAGATGATGCCATCCGGGCCAGCAAAGCAAAAAGCAGCTTTTTGGCCAACATGTCGCATGAGATTCGCACACCACTTAATGGTGTTATCGGCATATCAGAAGTTCTCTCAGATACCTCACTTACGCCAACTCAGCGTGATTATGTCGATACAATTGAGACCTCTTCACAACTACTTCTGAGTCTTATTAATGACATTCTCGATTTTTCTAAAATAGAATCGGGGATGTTAATGATTAACCATCATTCTACTAATGTTAGAGAAACCATTTATGACATCGCCTCCATCGTCGCTCCTAGAGCCAAAGAGAAAGGCTTAGATCTTCGGGTTTCTATTGATGCCGACGTCCCTTACAAAATGATGATTGATGATCATCGCCTGCGCCAAACATTGATGAACTTTATGTCTAACGCAGTCAAGTTCACCGAACAAGGTTATGTGGCATTGTCGATTACTACGCCGACAAGCAATGGGACAACACCGCCATCATCCACAGCAAACACTTGCCAGCTGGAGTTTTCAGTCAGCGATTCCGGTATCGGCATTGATGAGCAGCAGCAACGCAACATCTTTGAACCTTTTGCCCAAGAAGACGACTCAACGACACGTAAATTTGGCGGTACCGGCTTAGGCTTAGCGATCAGCACTCAATTGGTCGAATTAATGGGCGGTAAAATCCAATTAGAGTCTCAAAAAGGGGTTGGTAGTCGTTTTTATTTCTCACTTGAATTCAACATTGAATGCCAACGTTTATCAAAACCCAATTCCACCACTTCACCACTCTATTTGATAGGTGCTAACGAAGTATTGCGTCAAACATTAAAAAGCGAACTGGCATTTTATAACCAGCGTGTAGATCAAATATTTGACAACATTGAACAGTACCTTCATTTTCATTCATCTGATAATCCGGCCATTGTCTTATTCCTCGAAGAGACACCTAATAGCGCCCAAACAATTGTAACCGAGCTTAGCGAACTCACTCGTAAGGGTCACTACGTTTGTCTGATTCGCGCATTTACCAGCTGTAGTTTCGATTTCCATAATTCTGTTGCTACCATTATTACCCAGCCTTTTTATGGCCAGCGTCTTATGCGTAAGCTAGAACAGTGCCAAATGCAGTCCAACGCCAATGACAACGCTCAGCACCTCCATCCTGCAACGACGACCGCCCCCCAGCGAGTATTAGTCGTCGAAGATAACAGTGTTAACCAAAAAATTGCAGGCCTGCATTTGGTCAAAGCGGGATTAGAGTTCGATGTTGCTAATGATGGCCAAGAGGCGGTCGATATGTACCGCGCGACACCAGATAGATACGCACTGATCTTGATGGACTGTATGATGCCAATCATGGATGGTTTTGCGGCAACAACGGAACTGCGCAAGCTTGAGTTACACCTCAACCGTCGTATTCCTATTATCGCTCTTACCGCGAGTGTCATTGATGATGATGTACAGCGTTGTTTCGATGTCGGTATGGATGACTACATCGCCAAACCATTTAGAGCCAATGTGTTACAAGAAAAAATATTTAATCTTATTGAGACTGTTGACGTTACGAATATCGCTACAGAGGTAAAAGGTGCCTCTCCTTCAATCAGTTCCGCGGTACATCATCCTGCCCCTGATGAAGTACAGAGCGCTAATGTTGAAGGCAACCATTCTGATACGCCTAAAACCGTTGGTCGACATGAACGAATTTTGTTGGTTGAAGATAATCGTGTTAATCAAAAAGTCGCCTCACTTATGCTCGACAAAGCCGGGTTTCACTACGCCATCGCTGAAAATGGTCAAATCGCAATTGATATGTATAGCGAAGACAGCAGTTTTGATGTCATTTTGATGGACTGCATGATGCCCGTAAAAGACGGATTTGAAGCGACCAGAGAAATACGCCAACACGAAGTTGACTTCGGTTTAGTTAAAACTCCAATCATCGCGCTTACTGCCAGCGTGATTGACGACGATATTCAACGTTGTTTTGATTCCGGAATGGATGCCTATGTAGCAAAACCAGTCCGTAAAGACAATCTCATTGAAAAAATTGAAAGTATTATCTAACCAGATAAGAGTGACTTGTTATGTTAATCCAAAAGAAGACACATCGACATCGTAATAGCACCCTTCACTATGGTTGCGGTATTGTGGCGATATTGTGTCTATTTATCTCCGTGAACAGTATTGCGATGGGCGCTGAGCAATACGCCATATTCACGCTTGAGCAAGAGTTCACACCGCTATCGGTTAGTAAAGCACGAAAACTTTACCGCGGAAAAACCAAACGCTTAGAAGGTAAAAAAATTGAATTATCTGATTGGCCAGAAGCAAGCACTGAACGCGCCGAGTTTTATCAATCTCTTCTTGGTAAAAACACCGCACAAATGAATGCACATTGGGCCTCACTCTCTTTCTCCGGTAAAGCTCGCCCACCTAAAGAGATGACAACAGCCGACGTATCTGCATTGTTACAATGGATGGAGGAAAAATCAAATCGTATTGGCTACGCACCACTGAATCATCTCCCAGATGATGCAACGGTGCTGTTTGTTGTCGAAGAGGTAAAATAATAATGAATAATAAACTGCTAACTCTCGCTTTATTAACGACGTCTTTGCCTGTCTTCGCCAATATAGAAATTAGCGAAAATATTCTGCTTAGTGGCTTTGGTTCTACTTCATGGGCGAAAAGCGACAACGATACACCACTTATCACTCACGTTGAGGTAGCTGATCATAGCTGCTTTGACTGTGATACTACCTTTGGCCTACAACTTGACGGTTATTTCAATGCGTTACATGTTTCGGCTCAAGTAGTGAAACGCCCACAAGACCATTGGAGTGAACCAGAGCTTGAATGGGCTTATCTTGGCTACCAATACAAGGATCTGTTAGTTCGAGCTGGACAACTGAGAATCCCTCTATTTCTCTACTCTGAATATTATTACGTCGGTCATGCTTATACCATGGCTCGTCCACCAACCGAGGTTTACAACAGCATTCTTGGTATTACTGCCTACCAAGGATTTAGCTTAACCTGGAATGTCGATATTGATGATGAAAAGACCCTTGCCATCACCCCTTTTTATGGCCTCAAGGATGAAAAAGAAGTTCATCTCAATCCGGACACTTTCCTTGAACTTGATACCAAGCGTATGTTCGGGATCAATTCCCAACTTTCAGGTGATAATTATCGTTTGAATGCTTCGTACCTCAATTCGCGATATGATCAGCGTGTCACATTATCAAACATCATCGTTGCACTTCCGATGGGAGGCTCGCTAACGCTCCCTCCTGTTGTCGATGAATCTAAAGACCATCGAATTGAACTCTATTCACTTGGCGCAGAGTATGAATTTGGCCCGACGACATTAAGCGCTGAATTACAAAAAAACGACCGAACTTCCGCTTGGTACTCTGCGTTGCAACATCGCTTCGATGCATTTACACCCTATCTTGTTTATGGACAGCAATACAGTGAAGAAAGCGATAACGGCAAACGAACCAGAGAAGGTGAAAGCGTAACAACCGGCGTTAGATATGATTTAAGGTACAATTTGTCATTGAATGCTGAATGGCAATATTTCCATACTGAAAACGGTGGTGCTGGTGCGTTTATCGATGTTCCGACTAAGCCTAATGCCAACCTCTATACTGTCATGGTTAATTTCGTATTTTAGTAAATTCACCGACTTCCTCCAGAGAAAGGCAGCATCCAACTGAGAGGATGCTGTCTAAATCCCAACTGATATATTTTCCTTTAAAATGTTGTTACGTAGTAGCCTTATTTATACACACAGCTAACCGACAACATATAATAAGCAGTTCGCAACATTATCAAACAATGAACCTCAAAAAAATGCTAAAAATCGCATCCGATTATAATTTTCTTATCCATCATTAAATTAGGCCTATGCCTCTCCTTCCTTCACCTCGCAAAAACCTGCAACACCATCCCGCTATTGCACAAATTAATTGACGCATCAGACTAAAAAGACACCACTTAAATAATGTTTTTATCGTCTCAATTATTTAACACTCCAAATTAAATCTAAGTTTCATTATTGATACTTATGTAAAACTATTTGCACCAGCTCGCACTTATCAGGCATATATTACTCTAATTAATTGATAGAAATAATTCCATCAAGTAGGTTAGCAATCAAACAACACCAATCGTTATTATTTACTAACGGACAACTAATGCTTTTGTATTAATTTTGCAATCTGCTTCTATTTTATTTTTTTACTTTTAGGCAGAATAACAAGATTAAAAAGACAAAAGCCCTCACAACAAACAAGGAATTATTATGAAAAACTTAGTAAAAGTAGTGGTAGCTTCAGCATTAGCACTTTCAGCATTCCAAGCATCAGCTTTAACAGAGAAACTCGATATCACGCTAAATGTAAAACAACCATTAACCTTGGTTAATACTAAGGCATTAGATTTTGGTACTATTTTTACTTCAGAAACCGCAGACCAAGCGATCCAATATACGGATCCTGAAGCTGCTGCATTCGATGTCACTGGTGAAGCAGGCTCAATCGTTGATGTTGCCGTTAATAATGGGAATACCGTTGAGCTTGATAATGCGGGTAATAAATTAGTCGTAACCTTCAATAATCCAGCCGCTCTTACTCTAACTGGGGGTAATGCGGTACTCAATGTCGGTGGCACGGTTGGTGTAGCAGGTAAGACACTAGTTGCTGGCGCTTACACTGCACAAGTAGACGTTGCTGTTACTTACCAGTAATCAAGTATTTTTGAGGGAGAGCAATCATTGCCTCCCTCTATTTATTATGTTTATTTCACGCTCATTCGTATTACTCATTCTATTTTCGTCAAGCGCATATTGCGATACCACACTTTCGGTGGTGACAGAAAATAATCAACTACGATTTTCTCAACAATTGGTTTCTGGTTCGCATCAACAAATCACCTCACACCCAAGAATAAATCAAACCGATGTATTTCGTTTTTATATCAAAGGTAAAAAAGGTAAGAAGATCCAAATTTCTTTGCCTAGCGACCAAACCATTGCTCGTGGTAATGAAAAAATATCGATTAACCAGTTTATATTCGGTTGCGGCCTATCAAGTGCAGGAGTAGCCACTATTAAAAATACGGGCATTTCTGATTTACTTTGTATTGGCGCAAAAGTGACGGTGCAATCCAAGCATTCTCCCGGCACCTATTCCAATTCAGTTCCCATTGAGATCGATTATTTATGAAGCATTCTTTCGCCATAGCCTGTTTGTTACTCTCATTTCAAAGTTACGCTCAACTGCTTATCGCCCCTACTCGGATTGTTATCGATGGTTCTAAAACCGTCACCGAGCAGGTGATCATTGAAAATACCGGTAACGAAGCGCTACGGGTTGAAATTAATTCCGTTTATAAACCCATTGCAAGCAACGATGTAACGCGTAACAACCCTAATGTACAAACTATTGAAGATATCTCATCAAAGGTACGTCTCTCTCCTCCAGTTATTCGTAGCCTTAAACCTAATCAACGCCGCACCATACGTATACAAATTCCTGCTATCCCTGATTCACTTCCAGATGGTGAGTACCGTACCTATTTGCAGTTTAGCCCAACCACTACAGTACCTAGCCAAAAAAGTAGCGCGGATGAAAGCGTCGACTCAAGTATCGATATTCAATTTAACGTTCACACTTTTATCCCACTTTACCAAGCCAAAGGCACGCCGATACCAAAAATGGAGTTTGACTGTAATCCATCTCAGTTGACTATCGTAAACCAAGGAAAATTTCAATTTAGCGCTTGGATTGACAGCGATGTCACTGATGCTCGAAAAATCGTATTGCTGAGAGAAAGTACCATGCGCTTGGCTAAGGAAAATGGGGAAACACTGACGATAAGACGAGACGACCAGAGGTTGTTTCAGTGCACTAAATAGCTAGTCTTGAGCGACAAGTAATGTCTAAATGGCTGTTGCCACTTTGGCTAGCTCTCTTATCAGGAGCTAGCTCTAAAGGTTTTGCCCAAGATCTCTTCACTGCCCATATCGAAATTCGCTTAGGTGATACTAGCGAGAACTTTTATCGTGTAATGATGGATTTCGATGAGCAACCGTATCTAAGTATTGAAAATCTGGCTCAGTATTTACTGGAGATGAACGGTGACTGTAGTGGTGGCGAATGCGAATTTTTCCTACCCCATGATCTTGCTCGTGAGTTGCCCTCCTATTCTGTCGATCTAAACCAAAAAATTTGCCATTCAGAACAAAATGCTAAAACCACAATTGAAACGGTCGAATTTGAGGGAGATACCTTTGTTCATTGGGATTCTCTGCCTCAATGCTTGCCAATTACCACCAAGTGGGCTTTGGATGACTACAAGCTTTACATCGTTAAGAGTTTTAAAAGTCTTTCAGAACTTGAAAAAGATATCTCGAAGTTAAAAAAATCAATACGAGATAAAGCACTCGAGGCAGAATCACGGCATGCGCAGACTGTCATACCTGCAAATAGTGACGTTGGGCTCGCTTCTCGCTTGGCAGTATCAACAGACTATGACTCAAATGATCAGCATGTTGAGTTCTCAGCACTGGCTGACATTCTTTTCAGTACAGAAAATTCACTCTCACAACTGTCGATAGATTCTAAATTAGAAGATCCAATTAGCTATTACAACATCGCGGTCAGCACAAACCAAGGCTCCGGACGACTAGAGTTAGGGCACATTCTTCTTGATGGCGACACCTTCATCAATAACCAAAGCCTTGAACACGGCCTCTACTATACCAACCGTGTCCAACAACCGGGATTTGGCAACTTACAGTTGGAAAATAGCACTAAGCCAAACATCGAAGTCGATGTCCTCGTCAATGGTATCTATCGCAATAGTTATCTCTCCGATTCATTCGGTCGATTTACGATAGACGAGCAAAATATCTCTCCCGGCGATACTGTCACCTTTCGCTACTATCTTGGTGAAGGTTTATGGTCTGAAGAAGAGATCACTGTCGCGGGTATCGACAGCGCTTTTTTGCCTAAAGGTGAGTGGGCAACTAAGTTTGCTTACGGTAACGACGAGACCCAAGCGGGTGTCGTCTCTCTTGATTATGGTCTAACCAATTACGGTACGCTGGGCATAAGCCTATTCCATATTGAAGATGAAACCTACAGTGGCGTGCAAGCCCAGTTTCTCCCTACCCACTGGCTTTCTACACGATTTGGTTGGATAGCGGAACTAGACCGATTCCCTACTCGCTTTGATGTGCTGCTTTCAAAATCTCAATCATTGACGCTTGATTTAAATAAAGCAGATAACTTCGATACAGATGAACTTGAATACCACCAACTTGACTATAGTTTATCGACCCGACATTTTAGCTTTACTTCAAGAGCGAGCATAGATGACAACGCCTTTGAACTTAATCCCACACTACGCCGTCAACTTTCTCCGAGCCTCTACCTCTCGTATGCGGCTAACTATGATTACTCTCGCACCAATCATCAAAGCAGTACACTGCACAAACTAGAGCTGACAAAAAGTAGTTTGTCTGACACCTCTTGGGCCATCAATACTGAGCTGGATGAATACGGTGATTACTACCGCAGTTCCGCGCGCCTGAGGAAAAATTGTTCCAATTGCTGGTTGAACCCCTTTGCTCTATTTCAACAAGTGTCCACCAGTCTACAACTCAACCACCAAGATGATGATCTAACCGCACATGCCTCTTATAGTGCAGATATAAACCATAACCTTCATTTGACGCTCGACGGTGACCAAGAAAGCTATCGCTTTCAACTTACCGCCGAATTTGGTGCAAAGACAAATTTCGATAGTGAAACGACTCACTTAGTCGGTTGGGATGAATATAGTTACGCGGCTGTCAAAGGTACAGTTGTCGACCAAAATAGCTCCCCTATTGCCGATGTAAAGTTACAACTGCTTAGTCAACATGCCACAACCAATCAAAATGGCGAATTCACATTTGAGCGAATTCCCGCGAGAAAAGAGCTGACATTGAAAATTGACGAAGGATCACTCGACCTAAGCCTTAGCCCAGAGCAAAATCCAATTTTTCTTAATACTCGGGAGATTGCCACAACAGAAGTGGTTGTTACGCTCATCAATTCGTTTGGCGCCGATGGTTTTATAAAGGCTGATATTAACGACAAAGCCTTTATCTATTTTAAGCACTTAAACAAACTTGAGGAATACTCCAGTGTTGTTGAGGCGGATGGATTCTACGTAGTTGAAGGGCTCATCGCTGGTCTTTACGTAGTCACCTTAGAAATCGGCGACAAAGAGTATGTATTGTCCAAGCAGTTAGATGCCGATTTTTGGCTAGGAGGGCTCGACTTCTCACTCGAAGAGTTTGAAAGAACTCGTTAGTATTTCATTATCTTTGGCTATATGTGTACTTGAGATTTAAGTTGTTTCAGATGTAAAAAGCGCGGATTCACCGCGCTTTAATTAACTTGAGAAGAAAAAGTCGACTCTTTTACCAAATCTCATCGAGCAATGAATCACGTAGTTTTTCTGCTTCGGCAATTTTGCTTGCAGACATCTGAGATTTCACTTCTCTGACATCCTTAACCGCATCGCTATAACCATATTCAACCGCCACTTCAAACCAAGCGAGTGCTTTCGTAAAATCGCTCCACGTTCCCGTTCCATTACGGTAAGCATAACCGACTGAGTATTGGCTGTATCCATCACCCTGTAACGCGGCTTGTTGGTAGTACTCAAATGACTTTTTAAAATCTAGCGTCTTGAAACCACACGGTTTCTTGTATTCGTCATAAGAATTGATGTCGCCCATTTTTGCTAAAGAGAGTGTGTGATCAGCTTGCTCGATAGCCTCGTTGAACAATGCCATCGCTTTGCTACAACTCTTCTCTACTCCCTCGCCATTTAAGTAAGAAATACCGAGGTTATACATGGCACTCTCGTCACCTAAGTTAGCCGACTGTTCAAACCAATACGCTGCTTTGGTGTAATCCTGTTTGATGCCATCACCATCATTATATGAAAAGGCCAATTGATACATCGCATCTGAATAACCCGCTTTTGCGGCAGCAAGATAATACTCATTACCTTTTGCCATATCGACAGGTGTTCCTTCACCATCAAAGTACATCACACCTAAGCTGTATAGCACATAAGGATCGTTACTGGACTCAGCTTTGTGATACCAAGCGAGTGACTGCTGATATTCCTCTTCATCGTAATAATAGTCTGCTAGCGATATCGCAGCTTGATGTGAACCCGCTTCAGCGGCGGTTTTTAGGTATTGATAACCGCGATCTACGTTTTCTTGCATCATCGAATCACCAATTAGCAACTCGGCTGCCAGTCTCAATACGTCGGGATCATTGGAAGTTTCGGCTTGTTTAATCGCAGCCAGTTCTTCACCTTCAAAAAATTCCATACTGAGATCGTACGCCATCACATTTGCCGATACGAGTAGTGACAACGACGTAAAGAAAGTACCACAGTGCTTTTTCATAACATCCTTTCTATCTAAGAGTCTGATTTGCGAGGACTATAACAAACTCATCCATCCATATACGACGTCACAATCATCAATATTTGAACTAGGCAACATTTTGCACAGGCAAATTAGTATAATCACAATAGAAGCAACTGCATGACTATTGAAAACTATGATTCACAACGAAATATTCAAAAATTTTGTTCGATGATGTGTTTAGAAAGTGCCATGAAGCAGTAGAAATGGTCTAGTAATGACCACTGCATCTGGAGTGATCATTACTAGACTGGTCAAGAGCACATATACGTGCCCTCTTTTGACGGGCATTGACGATAATAAATAGCGAATCCGATGGGTTAAAACATATCAAACAAACGGTATACCCAAGTCACCTCACCATAAGCGATCAAATCAAATATGGTCAAAAACACTGCAGTAATCAGTGCTAATTTAATTAGCCTTTGTACAATAAACATACTCATTTCCAAACGGTTGCCATCATGTCCCGCCAAAGGACGTGAAAAATGGATCATTAGCTTCTCATGCCTATTATTTTAGCATCAGTTAGTATCTTGTTGATGTTACTCGCCATTTCTTGGCAATTCTAATCATTTCTTACTGCATCCATGAAAAGCCAAAGCTCCGACCAGTAAATTTATCCATAGTTCTTTGGACACGCATCAAAGTTACGATATAGAATTCGGACCAAAATCACATTAATCATAACGATAAAAGAAATTTGTTACATGACCACGTTCCGTTTAATCCAGTCAAAGTTACGCTATAAAACGACCCTCTATTTTTGTCTTGGAATGATCGGCATGGTCATTAGTTTTATTTTCATTAGTCGCTCGTTCTTTCTATATAGCCTCAATGAGCTGGAAAATATGGAGATGACACGCGCCAGCGACCAAGCAAAGTCTGTCATCAATATCATGATTGCGGAGCAACAAGAACGCTCTTATGACTGGGCTAACTGGGACGAAACCTACCATTTGCTACAAGATGGCGATACACAAACCTTTCGTTCTCGTAATTTGTATCTTGATACTCTTAATACATTAGCCTTGGATCTGATGATTTTCGTTACCTTAGAAGGTGACGTGATTGAACATTTATCCCGAAAAAATGACCCTAATCATGCATTCAGCCTAGTTAGTACACTACTGAGTCAACAAACGATACAAAACCATATCGCGAGTTCGCGTAATGCCCAAGATGTTGGAGCTAACAGCATTGCTGACCTATTTCGTGTGGATAACGAAGTGTGGTCGGTAAGCATTACACCAATACGCAATAGTGAAGCAACCAACCCATCAGTGGGTTGGTTGGTGTGGGGCAAAAATCTAACCAGCCGCTTTCCAGGTGAGTTCCAGTCTATTTTAAGTGCTCAAAATAGATTAGCACTCTCATTGCCTGACAATGTGGAGCGTTCAGCGCAAATCAACAAGGCGACAACGATGATCTTGCGCCAAGGAGATAGCATCGTTCAATGGTCTCCATTAAGTGGCAACGACAGTTCACCGATCGCCTTTCTGGTTACCCAAGCCCAGCGCGAACATTTTCACCGCAGTAGCTCGCTTTTTGCCTATTTATTTATGGCTGTCGGTCTGAGTACCACTGTCATCGCGGGAGGCTCATTTCTATTTTTTAAAAAAGGTGTCGCGACACGATTTAATACCTTCGAAAAAGGCATTAACCTACTGTTTGATAAATACCAACTTAGTGATCAAAGCAGTGGTAAAGCGGATGAGTTGGATCGCGCGACTCAATTAGTTGAAGCTCTCACTACTAACGCTCTTGTCGCCGAAGGCAAAGTGCTTGATACACAACAAAAATACCAAGCTCTCTACGAAAGTAAGTCTGTGGGTCTTTTGGTTGTGCTCGAGAGTAAAATTATTGATTTAAACAACCGAACACTCGATTTACTTGGCTATCAAAGAGATGAGCTCATTTGCCAATCACTCGCAACATTATGTTCAACAGGCGAATATGAATATCACGTTGATTTGCTCTATCATCAACTCAGTAATGGTCAACTCACTTTTGAAGCGCAATTAGTCGCCAGCAATGGTGACATTGTCGATTGCCAAATTGAAGCGGCTTCTATTCAGCATAATGGGAAAAATGCACTGCTTTTCTTAATCCACGACATGGGCATTCAAAAACAGCAACAAGCATTAATTGAAGAGCTATCAGGTCGCGATCCCGTTTCTGGTTTAAAAAACCGCCCGACGATTTTAAATCAAGTGTCACAGTTAATCGAAAACCAGCCAAACCAGTTCTCGTTGATGTACATTGCCATCGAAAATCTCAAACAGGTCTCTGCTATTTATGGTCATTTAGTATTTGATGATGCTATTCGTCACGCAACGTGCGTGTTCAATGGTCTCTTGAGCCACTATCGCATCGGTCGTATTAGTGAGTTTGAATTTATTGCCATCGTTCCCAACGATGCTGATGCTTATCAAGCGCTTGATCTTGCCAACAAACTCATCGATAACTTGACCAATAAAATACAGATTTGCGGCCTTGCCATCGATCTCAATTGCAAAGTGGTAATGGTAGAACGTAAACTCACCCACCACTCACTAGCCTATTTACTGCAAGCGGCTTACTACTCTGCTCAATCTGCCGTCGGTAACCAGAGCAAAGAAGTTATTATGATGAGTGAAGGACTGTCGGAAGATGCACAAACGGCGCTAAAAATCACACGAGAGCTCGAGTCTGCCATTAGTGGCGGGCAAATCGGGGTGCTCTTTCAGCCAATCATCGACACCAAGAGTGAACAAATAAATGGCTTCGAAGCGTTAGCGCGTTGGTTCCATCCAACATTAGGTACCGTTTCCCCTGATGTATTTATCCCATTGGCAGAACAAAACAACTTAATTGTACAGCTTGGAGAAAGCGTGTTACGCCAATCGTGCGCCTTCATCCACCACCTCAATCAATTGCGCCGTGAACAAGGTATGTCAGCGCTATCCATTCACGTTAACCTCAGTGCTAAACACTTCTATCACACTGATCTGACGGATCATCTTACGCAGGTAATGAACGAGTTTGAGCTGTGCGATAACCAATTGGTGGTTGAACTCACCGAAAGCATGTTGATGGGTGTCGAAGCCGAAACGGTCGCTCGTATGAATGAAATCAAACAACTCGGAATACAGCTCGCTTTAGATGACTTTGGTACTGGTTACGCTTCATTCAGCACGCTTATTCCATTCCCACTCGATATAGTCAAGCTCGATAAATCGTACATTGACCAGATCGAAACCAGCGACCGAGCGGAAATATTGGTTCGTAACCTAGCGAATATGACCCAAGAGCTAGGATTAATCACCGTTGCTGAGGGCGTTGAACGCCTAAACCAAGTCCATCAGTTACGAGAATGGAATATTGATGAAATTCAAGGCTACTACTTTTACAAACCGATGAGCGCCCAGCAAGCAACCAAGCTGTTTACCACCGATCTCATTTAACAGACGACGAATCATTGCAGTGAATAGAACAAAGTGCTGTGTGTACCCAGCACTTTACACTACGCAGATCTGTCGTTTCTGCTCATCAATCACATCTTATCTATACTTTAATCAATAGCCACTCAACGAGGGAGGCTGTATGCATAAATTATGGATATTTTGTGTCGGCTTATTGTTCTCGAGCCTAATCAATGCTCAAACCGTTTGGATTGTGCCGATCAACGGGGCGATTGGGCCGGCCAGTAGCGATTATGTCAGCCGCGAAATAGAATTGGCGCAAACTTCCGGGGTGAGTCTGGTGATCTTGAAAATGGACACTCCGGGAGGCTTAGACAGCGCCATGCGCGACGTGATTCAAACCATCACGACCTCCAATGTCCCCGTTGCAACTTGGGTTGGCCCATCAGGATCGCGTGCCGCCAGTGCCGGAACTTATATTCTATTAGCCAGTCACATTGCGGCCATGGCCGAAGCGACCAATTTAGGCGCCGCGACCCCGGTACAAATTGGCGGATTAAAACCGCCTGGCGCGGAAGAACAGACGCCCAGCAAAAAACCGGCTGCACCCGCCCCCTCATCAGACGAACGCTCATCCAACGAAGCCACTTCCGATGAGGGCACTTTCGATGAGGGCACTTTCGATGAGGAACAACCAAGCAAAATTGACCAAACACAACCATTGACCACCAATGATGAGCAAGTCCCCGCCAATACCGCGATGGAGAAAAAGGTTATCAATGATGCTAAGGCTTATATAAAAGGCTTAGCCCGCCTGCACGGCCGCAATGCTCAATGGGCAGAAAAAGCCGTCAGTGAAGCAGCAAGCCTCGATGCCACTGAAGCGCTAAAACTCAATGTCATCGACTTTATTGCTAATTCGCCCGAAGAGCTGGTTAACCTTGCTAATGGCCAAGTGGTGAGTCTGAACAGTCGAGCAGTCACTCTCGCCATCAGCAATCCGGTCTTTCAACTGCGCCAACCAGACTGGCGAGCTGAGATGTTAGCGGTGATCACCAATCCCAATGTTGCCTATATTTTAATGCTAATCGGTATTTATGGCTTGTTGCTGGAGTTCTACAACCCAGGTGTCGGCTTACCCGGGGTTCTTGGTGGCATCTGTTTGCTGTTGGCGATGTATGCCTTGCAAATGATGCCCGTCAACTACGCCGGTTTGGGGTTATTGTTACTTGGGATTGCACTGATGATAGCGGAAGGATTTAGCCCTAGTTTTGGTGTACTCGGATTGGGCGGAGTCGTCGCTTTTGTACTTGGTTCAATATTTCTTATGGATAGCGATATTCCCGGTTTTCAAGTTGCCCTTCCGCTTATTTTCGGCATTGCGGCATTTTCCGTCATATTGATTATCCTCACTATCGGGCTGCTACTACGCATTCGCCGTAAAGGCGTCACTACCGGCACAAATGCGTTCCCTGGAAAAATTGCCGTAGTCACTGATAATTTCAGCCATGGTTCAGGTCGAGTACTGCTCGATGGTGTGTTGTGGTCGGCACAAAGTGATGAACCGAACATGCTCAAACCGGGAGACAAGGTTACCGTTAAACACATTACAGGCTTAACCCTTACGGTTGAGCGTCTGCGCACACAAGACTAGGAGGCGCTTATGATGATTTATACCGTCGCGGTGGTGTTGGTGTTGTTATTTGCACTGGCAACACAAGTGTTCAAAGTGCTGCGTGAGTACGAGCGTGGCGTGGTGTTCTTTTTGGGCCGATTTCAAGAAGTCAAAGGCCCGGGCCTGATCATATTGATCCCTTTCATTCAACAGATGGTTCGGGTTGATTTACGTACTATCGTACTCGATGTGCCCACCCAAGATCTCATCACGCGCGATAACGTCTCTGTGCGCGTCAATGCCGTAGTCTATTTCCGTGTGATCGATCCGCAAATGGCGATCAACAATATCGAAAGCTACAGTGATGCCACCAGCCAACTATCCCAAACCACACTACGTTCAGTACTTGGCCAACATGAGTTAGATGAACTGCTGTCTGAGCGTGATCGGCTAAACAAGGATTTACAATTGATTCTTGATCAACAAACTGACGACTGGGGAATCAAAATTGCGACCGTCGAAGTCAAACACGTTGATCTTAACGAGAGCATGGTTAGAGCGCTGGCACGACAAGCGGAAGCAGAACGAAATCGTCGGGCAAAAGTGATTCACGCTACGGGTGAACTGGAAGCCTCAGGAAAACTCAAAGAAGCAGCTGAAATGCTCAATGAAGCCCCCAACGCCCTGCAATTGCGTTATATGCAGACTCTGACGGAAATCGCCAATGAGAAAACATCGACCATTATTTTTCCGATGCCGATCAATTTGGTCGAAACCCTATCAGAGCTAGCCAAAGTGAAACAAAAAGAAAAACCAATCGAGTAATGAAACAAAGGTCTAAGCATGGCTTAGACCTTTGGGAATCAGGAATCAAGAATCGAGAGCTGAGAATCGAGAATAGAGACCCTAGAACCGAGAGCTGAGAAGCTAGATTCGAGAATTGGGAGCTTAATTTATCAAGCGTACTACCAAAGACCCCGGGGCACGGATTGATTCAACGTTATAGCTCAATACGGTACCGCTATTTGGCGCATAGTAACGCTTTAGCTCATCGCCAAAGTTATCGTGTTGGATCGCAACTAACTGGTTTTGCTCTACTTTGTCCATCATGGATACTTGTGGGATCACAAAGCCACCAATTTCCGCGCGAATACTGGTGATCTCTTGCCCTTCTAAACACGGGATCACCGCATCTACTTCACCTTGCAGTAGCTCATGGTGTTTAAGGATATTGAAAATACCATTAACCGTACGATCAATCAGTGTCAGTTCCGTGTAACGGCCCATGCCCACTTCGATGGTAATGCTTGGGATACCACTACTGTTCCACATGGTTTCAAGTACACCCGCATCGCCCGGATCATTTAAAATCGCATCAGGGTTAGTGAGGCGCGCCATCTCAATGGCCTGCTCTAAACGGAAATCCGCAAACACGTACAATGGGTAAACCGTTCCGCTTGTTTGGGTATGCAGATCAATCGCTAGGTCAGCATTAGGTTGTAGCAAGTGGTGCCACAATGCATGGATAAATCGATTCGCCTCGTTACCGTTAGCATCACCTGGGAAGAAACGGTTTAAGTTACACGGTGAAGCATCTGGGTCTGCCGAATAAAAATCACGGCTATGATTCAGCATGCCGGTAAGGTTGATCATCGGCACAATCGTGACGGTACCGGCCAATTCTTTACCAACCAATTCACGCGCCGTTTTTTGCGCAGCTAACACACCGTTGTATTCATCACCATGAACACCCGCCGTGATGAGGATTTTTTTGCCCGGCTTTTTACCTTTGAACACCATCACAGGCAAATGTTGCCACTGCGAAAGCGCATCGGTTGCGATACGGAACATAAACTTATGTTCACCTGCCGCTAAATCAGCCACATCTAAAGTGTGAATAACACGATGACCTTGGATCACGTCATCTGAGTACTGTGTCGCCATTAAAATGGTCTCTCCAAAATATTTGCTTACTTATCTAGAAATAAACAATAAAAAATGGCGAGATAAATATCTCGCCATCGAATCTAATTGCTAAACTCGCTTGAGTTTATTATGAGAAGCCCATTAGCTGAGCAACTACCACGACTACGCTCGAGATGGCGAACAATAGTAGCATAAAGCGCCAGCAGAATTTCGCCCAGTCACCCCAATCGATACGACATACACCAAGTGTTGCCATAAGAGGCGCAGAGGTTGGTACGATCACGTTCGTAAAACCGTCACCTAGCTGGAATGCCAATACCGCTACCTGACGCGTCACGCCAGCGATATCAGACAATGGCGATAGTAGCGGCATGGTTAGTGCTGCTTGGCCAGAGCCCGAGGTTACAAAGAAGTTGAACACAGACTGGAACACGTACATTAACCAAGCAGATGCCACTGCTGGCAAACCACTTAGCATGCCACCGGCACCATTTAGGATTGAGTTTAGTACGCTTGGTTCCTCTGAAGAGCCACCACCTAGCAGCAGTAATACACCTTTAGCACAACCAACCAGTAGTGCTGGCGCGAGCATGATGCTTGCGCCTTCTTTAAAGGCTGCCGCAGCATCATTCAATGTCATGCCGTTTAGACGGAACAAAGTACCAATAATCGCCACAACAAAGCCCATAGTGAAGAACTGAGAAGCGATTTCAGGGATGTACCATGCGTGCATTACTACGCCCCATACCACCCAAGCAGTAGAAGCAATAACAGTAAGCAGAACTAACGTATCACCGACATTCCAACGCGAAGCGGTTTCAGAAAGCTCTTGAGAACGGAAATGTGCATCAGTATGACGGCTGTAAGAAAGCTCAGGGTTTGCTTTGATGCGTGCAGCGTACGCCATAGTGAAAGCGATACCGATAAGCGTAAAGCCAGCCCATAAGCCCATACGAACTGTCATACCAGAAAGAACTGGAATGCCCGCGATACCTTGAGCAATCGCCACTGAGAATGGGTTCATCCAAGAAGTCGCAAAACCAATTTGGGTTGCGATGTAGGTGACCATTACGGTAGTGATACCGTCGTAGCCTAGGCGAACCATCAGTGGTGCAATGATAATCGCAAACGCAACCGCTTCTTCACCCATACCAAATACTGCACCACCGAGTGAGAACAGCAAGAATAGTACTGGGATAAACAGTGATTCATTACCTTTGGTTTTATCAATCAGGCGCAAAATACCGTTATCAATCGTGCCTGTGCGCATTACTACGCCAAACGCACCACCGATCACCAGCATAAACATAATTACGCCAATGGCACTGCCCCATTTTGAGCCCGAAGTTAGACCTTCAAATGGGAAGTTCATTAAGCCAATACCACCACCTGAAGCAAATAGGCTTACCGTGTTGTAAACCAGTTCACCCGCGGCATCAGTGGCATAAGTAAATGAGTTAGGGTCAATAACTGTACGAGTCTTTTCAGCACCATCGACCATGTATGTCACCTGCTGGCTTTCAAAAGAACCTGCAGGGATTAAGTAAGTAAGAATCGCAGCAAAGATACCAACAAAAAATATAAGAATAAGGGTATCTGGCATTTGCCAAGATTTCTTCGTTACAGCCGAGTCCGCTGGCTGTGCATGAGAGTGAGACATAGCTTATTTCACGTTAATATTTGTAGAGCATGAAATATCGTAAAAACAGAATAAAAAGTCAATATATATAAATATGTCAGATTATTAATTCACCATTAACACCCTATTTCACCACACAACACCAATTAACCACACACAAATAGACATACAAACCAAACAATTTATTAAAGCATTAAACAAAAGCACCTCATCCCCTCGCTTTAAATTTTTGTACTGAATTCTCTTCCATAATCGCCATTGTTAATTTAGATCACACAACGCAATGGTTTATACTCCCGAACTTATTGGTTTCATTTATACCGTTTTAGATCGAAAAAATGGATGGGTGACCCCGTCCGTTACGCTCACTCTAATCACATTAAAGAGAACGAGGAGTGATATGAATACTTTGTCAAATAGCGAAACTTACGGACTGATTTTGGCCCTTATTGCCTTCGCAGCGGCGTATGGGTTTATTCATGTGCGCTATATTCGTCATCATGCGTTGCACAAGCGTTTTCTTGAAGCTCTGTGGAAACTAATGAAAAACACCATTCACGGCCAACATATTCGTACTTTGGGATACAAAGGGGAAAGTGAATCCAACAAAGAACAAGTGACTAATACAACGAAAAACCGCTAGATGACTTGGCATAGTTTTTACGCCAAGCAGGACATAACGATGTACATCACCGTTTTGCTTGGTATCCTATGCGCCCAACACGATTTAACGACATCACTCTATGCTACAGCCTGAGCAACAAACCATGCCATTTACCAAGCTTAATCTCGGTGCCGATCTTACCGCTGTAATATCGAAACTGTTTAACAGCGCCACTGCGATCCAATCTTCTGTCATTCCTGCGGCATTAGCCAATAAAGACATTCTTGCCATTGCCCAAACCGGAAGTGGTAAAACACTCGCTTTTGGTTTACCAATCTTAGAGCGCGTACAAACTCAGCGCTCAGTAACACAAGCGATTGTTCTGGTACCCACTCGTGAACTGGCTATGCAGGTTAACGACGCCATTGTGGCTGTCGCGAAGAAACTTGAGATTCGCAGCCAAGTGTTGTGTGGCGGTGTTGATAAGGAAGTGCAATTTCAAGCTTTGCAACTGCGCCCTGAAATTGTGGTCGCGACGCCAGGTCGTCTACTCGATTTACTGACTGAAAAACAATTTGATCCTCGTGATGTCAACACGCTCGTGCTGGATGAAGCGGACCGCTTAGTTGATATGGGCTTCTGGAGTGATATACAAAAGATCGTTGCATACATGCCTGCAACACGCCAAACAATGCTGTTTTCTGCCACGCTGCTACCAGAACTTAAAGCCAGTATTGATAGCTTGTTAAATACACCAGCGTTGATTGAAGCCAATCAAGCCAATAGCGTGGTCAGTGAGATTGAAGAGATTGCTTATCTAGTCAACAAAGGCAGTAAAGCCAATGTGCTAATCGATCAGATTAAACGTCATGGTTGGAAACAAGCTCTGGTCTTTATCGGTGCGAAAGACAATGCCGATGCGCTGTGCAAAAAACTTACCAAAGCTGGCTTAACCGTTAGCGCGTTACATGGTAACAAAAGCCAACAGGAACGAGAGTCAATTTTAGCGGAATTCAAACAGCAAAAAACACAGATTCTGGTGGCCACCGATTTACTTGCGCGCGGAATTCATATCGAACAATTGCCAGTGGTGATCAACATTGAACTACCTACGAACCCAACCACCTATGTACACCGCATCGGCCGTACCGGACGCGCGGGTGAAAAAGGTCTGGCGATCTCGCTTGTTTGTCATGCTGAAAGTGACTATCTGGCCGCGATTCGTCAGCTGACCAAACGCCCATTACCATTGCAAGAACTGGCCGACTTTCCCGTCACCGATAAACCGTCAACGGGTGTGAGTAAGCGCGCGCCGAGAGATAAACAAGCGAATCGTCGTACCGCGAAGAAAACCAGCATTAAGCAGTTTGGTAACAAAACAAAGCGCTAAACCACACTGAAGTTGCAACCCGGAGACTTGCGCTCTGTTTATTTTAACAAGGAGAACGAAATTTAACGATTCTGTTCTCCTTATTGGGTGAAATGGCGTTCACGGTTTACCTTGCCATTCTCACCTTTACCTCTCATTGACTACAAAAAGATTGATTTTGCGCTGTGGCCTAATTTGCCATCAGTATTGTAGTATTCAAACTCTCCAACTGGCTCATCGTCTTTGTAGCGCTCGATACGTTTAAGCGCGCCATACTCTTCGAAGGTGTAGAACGTGCCTTGCTTGCGTCCTTGATGATCGTATTGCTGCCGACCTAGCTCATAACCCGCCGCTGAATGGGCGAACCACTTACCCACTTTCTTACCCTTTTGGTATTTTCCTGACCAAATCACAACATCAAACTCATACTCTTCTTGATGCAGCCATTGGCCATCGCGCTGATCATTTAGGTAATTGCCTTTTGCGAGTAAAGCCCCTGTTTTGGCGTAGTTTTCTGTGTGGCCATGTTGCTTACCATTTCGGTACTGCTCCCATACCAGGCGATCGCCATTAACAGTAACCTCACTCACTTCACCATGCAGTTGCCCTTTGCGATTGTAGGTTTCCGTGCGGGTTATACCATTGTAATTATGTCGCCAAACGCCACTCTTTTTGCCTTTGTAATAGCTCCCCGTATCGATCACTTTTCCTTGTTGGCTAATCACTGAATACTCTCCACTGCGCACACCATGTTGATAATGCGTCGTTTCGATATTGTCACTATAGATATCTAACGACACATAGGCGTTATGATATTTACCATTGATTTTTTCGATACGTTGCGTCAGTTCACCGTCCGCGTTAAATTGCTCCTTTAGTTGCCATTTTTTCTTCGCGTTGGTTTGCTCGCGTGAAATGAGTACAGAGTCGCGGTATTTTTTTAAATCACTAACGAGTTGCTCATTCGGATAGCGAGCAACGTAGTGATACGTCTTTGTGCTGTGCTTATCAAAACGCGTCTCTTCGATCTTATTTCCTTGCGTATCAAATTCTGTTTCGCTTTCCACTGCATTAGGCTGATCATAAAAGGCCAACTGCGTACCGCGACGGCGGCCCTTCTCGTAATTTTCGATACTTTTGGTATTGCCGGATTCATAATAATGAGTCGCAACACCGTGTGTTTTACCATCAACATTATGCTGCACAGAGCGCAGCTTATCTTGCCCATACCAAGAGCGTTCCAGGCCATTTTTTTTGCCTTGCTCGTACGTTACCTCCAAATAAAGCAATCCATCTTCGTGATAAGATCGCCCCACACCTGTCGGCTGATCATTTTGATAGCTTACCTGATAAGAAATTTGACCATTTTCATAGTAGCTTTTGTACTCACCTTGTTGGCGACCCATAACGAACGTCGACTCTTGCCTTAATGTACCATCACGATGGTAAGTTCGTTGCAGACCATGGGCTTGTCCATCGACAAAACGATGTCTTTGCCACACGCTACCATCTTTATAATAGTGAACATCTTCGCCAACACGATTCCCGCCCAATATGGTGTATTCTTCTTCGACAGCGCCATTAGGATAAAACAGTCGAGCGATACCCTCTTCCTTGCCAGCAACATATGTTGCTTCTTCGGTGAGCACCCCTTCTTGGTTATAAAATTTAGTGAGTCCTTCGTATTGCCCTTTGGCATTGCGGCTACCCGACGAGAGAAGATGACCGTTCTCGTAATAGATTTCATAAGCACCAATTGATTTACCGGTCGAGATATCGCCGCTATTAAGCGTGCCTTTAAAATTGATGGTATCCCCGCCTTGGAAATAAACCGTTACAGGCCAACCGCTTTCTTCCTTAGTGAGTGGCTCGGCGAGATAGTAACGGGCTTGAGCCTCTGATTTAACGATGTTCCAATCATCATCCAACCAAATCGGCGCTGCCGATACAGTAGAAATCATCATCAAAGGCATAAGATAAATAGAACTGAGTGAAATACGGCGCATCGTCTTATCCTTTTGGCAGCGGTGGGAATTGAACAACAAATTGCTTTTCTAATGGCGCACCTTGCACAACCACTTCTTCAATCCGTGATATAGAACCTGACATTTTTAGGTAGCCCGGAGCGAAAAGTATTTCAGACAACAAACGATCACTGGCTGTTAGCACCTCACCTTGCTGATCAATCGGCACTAATTTTTGGCCATGTTGATCTAAGATTCGATAACGCCCAAGAAAATCTGCCACGGTTTGCTTTGCATCAAACCCTTCAATTGCACTGATATCAATCAACCATGGTTTTGGACTGGAAGGCGGCGACATTTGGTTCCACTTGGTTTTCCCTGCGCATGTAAAGCGCGTAGTGATCGCCATGTCATAGAAATAACGTCGTACACCATCTGGCGTCATTAATTGGAAGGCTATTGTGTTTGGTTCAATGGTGACCGGTCCACCCGGTAAGTCGTTATCGACTTCTGATTGCGGTTTCCATTCTAGCGGCTTGCCATTCACCTGGGGGGCATTGACAATATCGAACTGGCATAAAGCCGCCCATTCCATTGGTAAGGCGACAACCGCATTTTGTAGCGATTCGGTCGCCACTCGATGATCGGCATGAAAATCGAACGCTGACGCACTTTGTTCTACAACGTTGTCACTCTCAAGCGGATAATATTCACGATTCAGATTGTTCGTCATCGGAGGCATCTCAGCACTGGCCAAATACCACTCCCTATCCAAAAACTCGACTTCTTGCGAAAAGCTTGGCGTTTCATTTTGACTGTGAACAATAAACATTAATTCTTTAGGTTCTTCAGAAAATTTGAAGCTCATTGTTCGAGTAATCAGTTCAGGCGGTGTTGATTGGACGAATAACTGACGACTCCCCGGAGAAAGCCACTCTGGCCCCGTTTTTGGGGGCGAAAATGCCATCTGGCCTTGAACACCACCAATGGTGAAACCGAGCCACTGGTACTCGCTATTATGATATTCCACTCGGTATTCATTCTCAGCCCCGGGCACCTTTTTGATTGCAACTTGTAGATCGCCCACTTGATAACTTTGGCTGCTGCCGCCTTGCCACGGCAAAGAGTGCAATTCAATGGCCCCTTTATAGTAATCAATATGGGCTGCAAATGTGCTGATCTCTTTCAGTTCAGCGCCTTTATTCCAACCAATCGGCTGCACCATGGCATTAACATTCACGTTCTCATCAAAGAACTGCAAAGCGTTGGGGGTGACAAGCTTAAGATCAATCTTATCGCCATCATTCGTGTAAGCGCGCACATCGCGCATTGCGATATGGCCGACCACCTGATTAGGGGGAATTTGAGTAGGGAAAGCGAGGCGAAATCCTTGACCATCAGAACGAGTGTTTTCTTTATTAAACATACCTTGCTCGTAAGGCATCACGTCGTCTTGGGTCAATTGGTCTTGCAGACCTTCGTTTTTGCCGGTTTCGGCTTCAACTGTTGTCCCTTTCACAAGGATGGCCTCAGGAATGGGTTCAATATCGTACCAATACAACTCATCGTCGTAATAAGCGTGAGCGAAAATATCGCTAAAGGCACCTATAGGTTGCTCTTCCGAACGCATCGCGACTGTCGTTTGAGTGACTTTGGTTTCACCATACACATCGACCGGAACATTCATCACAAGATTAAGGCTATTCACCCATCCCGTTGCACGATCAATTTCCAATTTGCCATAAAGCTGGTGGTGCGAATTGGAGGGAGTCTGTGGGTCATCCGCTTGCTTATCATTCGAACGCTTGTCCGCAAGAGAAACCGTGGCAAACAGTGTGCTCTCTGTCAGCTGGTTCACGGTTAATGTGACTGACCGACCATTGAAGTTATCTAGCGTCACCTGACGACCGACTTTAGTTGGCAGCGACTGCAGTAAACCGGGTGCGTTCATGGTTGATTTCAAACTGTTAAGCACGACATCGCCACGTTTTTTAACCAACTCGTCCCACATCGCTTGATTACGGCCTTTGAACTCGACCTGCTCTCCCGTTTCCATGTTATAGGAAACATCAAAACCATCTTGAAAGAACGGAACCATCTTTTGCTGACTACTTGATAATTCAACACTCGAGAAAGATGAATAGCCTGCTGAGAACTGTAAGTGTTCAGGCGTGATATGAAGTTTTAGTGTGTCACCGACCTCATCAACTCGATAGTGCACCAAGCTTTCGCTGATCATCGCGGTGTCGTAGCCTTGGGCTATGTCTTGCGTAGTGTGGGTATAAACCCAATAGCGTTTTTCATCGCCTTCCTTTGGCGCAAACGTCACTTGCTTTTCACAGCCGACAAGCGTGAGTAAGGTCAGTAGAAATGACGCCTTAATTCCGTTATTCAAATACATCCAATCATCCTAAAATACACATGTCATGGCTCGTTCATCCGTGCCAAGTAATGCGTGTTTACTTGATATCACCACTGGCACACCAACGCACAAACTTAACAACAGAATTCATCAATGCAACATCACATCAGTGATCCATAATCCTTTGATTGGGCGGTATTCTCTTCGCTGTGCGGTAAATGAGTAAGCTCAGTCACGAATAAATACGGGCCAGCGCACAAAAACACATATGCAATCAAAACAACAGCTTGGATAGACAAAACCCATTTAGTGATACAACTAAAGGCGACTAACCTAGGTGCCAAGTCACGCCAATTCTCAACTTTTGCTAGATTCCCTGCTTCAAACCCGTAAGATGCAAAGCCAATTTAGGGTAATTCTGACTAGAGATAAGTTTGTGACACGAGATCAATTTGAACTTCTGGCGCCGGGTGGTGATTTAGATTCGATTAAAGCAGCAATTGCTGCAGGGGCTGACGCGGTTTATTGTGGACTCGATCGTTTCAACGCTCGCAACAGAGCAACTAACCTGACTTTAGATAATTTGCGTGGTGTGCTTGAATTAGCGCATCAGCATAATTGCAAAATCTTCCTTACGCTGAATGTCATGCTACTTGAAAGTGAGATCCCAGCGGTCGTACGCTTACTAAATGAACTGAACACCACGCAAATCGATGGTGTGATCATTCAAGATCTCGGCTTGGGTGCAATTATAAAGCGTCACTTTCCCGATCTGGATGTGCACGCGTCAACTCAGTTAAACACCCATAACGAAGGACAAATTTTGTTCCTTAATCAATTGGGTGTTAGCCGAGTAAACTTATCTCGTGAGTTGAACATTAATGAGATCAAACACCTCGCCCAATTTGGTCATCAACACAATGTTTTGATGGAAGTGTTCGTCCACGGTTCATACTGCATCGGCTTTTCTGGTCTGTGTTACATGAGCTCAGCCAAAAATGGTGCTTCGGGTAACCGTGGCCGTTGCAGCCAACCTTGTCGTGATCAGTACCAAACCACGCCAACTGGCAGTGATTACCCACTGAACATGAAAGACAACTCTGCCTTTAATGATCTCGAAGCGCTGGCGGATGCAGGCGTCTACTCATTAAAAGTGGAAGGTCGAATTAAGAAGTTTCACTACGTTTATACTGTGGTGGATAACTGGCGTCAGCAGATCGATAAGTACTGTGATGGCAAAGTACTTTCAACCGATACACGTGAACTTTATACCGTATTTAACCGCGACTTTACCAATGGCTTTTTGCAAGGTGAGATTGGTAAAGATATGTTTATCAATAACCCAAGAGATCACGCGGTAACACACTTCTCTAAAGTTTATCAATGCAGTTCAGTGGATGATGTTAAAGCCGTAAAACAAAAACTGTACGACGACAAATCTGTCATCATTAATCGCGTTGAAGAAGCCATTAGTGACTTTGACGTTTCTACGCCTTCGAATGCGCCTTTGGTGAAAAGTACCATCAAGGTGCCAGCCATCGTGGCAACCACAGCGAGTGACGCTGAGCCCTCAGTAACGAAGCTCTCCGTATTAGTCTCAAATCAACAAGATGCAGCCTCGATTGTTCGCCCTGACGTCGATGTCTATTTTGAGCTGCCAATGGGACTGGCCAGTGAATGTGATGCTCTGATTACACTATTTAAAGCCAATACCCACTTAATTCCATGGTTCCAAGCGGTTCTGATCGGCGATGACTACCAAGCCGCGCAGCGCTTCTTAGCGGAAGTGCGCCCGACTCTGCTTGTCACCAACAACTCAGGGGTTGGTTACTTGGCACAAACGATGGGGATTGATTGGATTGCTGGGCCGCAAATGAACAGTGCGAACTCGTACACATTGCAATGCTTACAAGATCAGTATCAAGCCTGCGGCGCGTTTATTTCCGATGAGTTAAACTTCCTACAAATCCGTAAGTTGGTGCGACCAGAAGGCTTTAGAACCTTCTATAACGTTTACCACCCAAATACGCTACTCACTAGCCGTCAATGCCTGTTCCAGCAAACGGAAGGCTGTAAGAAGATTAAGGTAAACAAAGGCTGTTTGAAGCGCTGTAGCAAACGCACTTCGGTGATCAATCTCAATGGTACTTCATACGTAATCCAAAAGCTCAAAGGCAGCCACAACAGTGTGTACGGCGAGCATAACGTACTGAACTTAGAGATCATCAAGCGCTTGTCGACGCTTCTCACTGACGTGCTCGTAGATTTGCGTGATATTCAAACTGAAACACGTCACAACGTCACTAATGTCGAGCTCGTCGAGTTATTTGTCAATGCGCTAAATACCGCTGAAGACGAGCAGCCCCATGCCTTTGAGCTTATTCGACAAGCAACGGGAATCACCACCAACAAGCAATACGTCAAAGGACTGTAATCTCCATTACCGCTCTTAGATCAAAAAAAGCTCGTGTTTTTCACGAGCTTTTTTATTCACTTTCACAATGACAAATAGCCTCTATCCCGTTGGCATTGATTGCGAGATGTTTACAACTCACTCTCTCGATTGAGTGCCTTACTAATCATAATTGCGGCAAATACCGGAATGAACCAACTGCCGTGCGCATCAAATAGAGGTAGATATTGACTCAATATTTCCGTCAACGATTCCGGTAACAACTCAAGAATATGCAGAGCGTCTAAACTGCCCAATACCAAGCTAATCAACACGATGATGACATAGGACGCACTGAAACGTTTTGTCGTCGGCAATATCATTGCGGTCAACACCAAGGTAATCGCCACTGGGCACAAAATTAAGATCGCTGGCAAGCTTACTTTGAGGATTTGATCCAAACCAAAGTTAGCAATAACACCCGTCAACACGACAACGATCGTCGCGGTAAGATTAAACGGTGAGCGGAAAGTTTGCTGATAATATTCTGCACATGCATCGGTCAGACCAACCGTGGTGGTTAAACACGCCATGATGATGATCCCTGCCAACAAATATTGCCCAAATGGCCCAAATACCGTAGCAACATAACGCGTTAACAGTTCACCACCATTGGTCGCACCATCGGCAATCGACGCAGATGTTGCACCTACATAGGCCATGGCAAGGTAACAAGCCGACATTAACAACGCATAAACCAAGGTCACTTTCAGCGTCGCGGTAAAGATATCTTTGTTCGACTCACATCCTCTATCTCGGATCGCTTTGATAATGATCCAACCAAAACCAACGGCCGCAATCGCATCCATCGTCATGTAACCTTGAATCAATCCACTGGTTACCGCTCTTTGCTGGTAATCCAACGTTGGCACACTGAGTGGGCCTAATGGTTGAATGAACGCAGCAATTGCCAATAGGGCTAACATGATCACCAAAATTGGCGTCATGATTTTGCCGATGTAATCGACCAACTTGCCGCGTTGAAAAGCAAGCAACAAGGTTACTGTCACAAAGATTATTGAAAAAATGAGTAAATGGTCGCCTTCAACAAAAGGTTTAATCCCCATTTCATACGCAACGGTCACTGCGCGCGGCATGGCAAATGCTGGCCCAACCGCAGTAAACAATAACACCCAAAATGCGATTGCCAGTGGTTGAGGTAACGCTTTGGTTAATTGCGCACTGTCACTCAAACGGCCGAACACCACCAAAGTTAACGCCGGTAGGCCCACTGCTGTAACCAAAAAACCCAGCATGGCAGGAAGGTACATGGTCCCCGCTTCCAAACCCAAGAAAGGAGGAAAGATGATGTTGCCTGCGCCAAGAAACATGGCAAAGGTCATTAAACCTATCGCTATTGTGTGTTGATTTTTCACTGTACCGTCCTTATGCGATTAGATTTAGCCTAACTCGCTTTTTTATTATGGACCGTCAGATTTGCTGGGGAGAAAAAAAGAAGAATTGATGTATGCGATTCCTCCGTCAGCTTGGCTGACGGAAGATGCCGCCAGCCTAGTTAATAATGACTAGGACGACGACTGAAATTGTTGATGTTGCAAGCGTTGTGGTTGATTTTGCTAAACACGACAAAGCACCAAACAGCATTTGGCTATAAGCAGCAAATTGTTGGGCTAAAGTAGAAAACATCTTTGGCTCCTAATGAGCGGTTATTAATCAGTGGATTGTCGTAGCAACGAAATCAATATATAAGCAATAATTTACAAAGTAAATACATTACAGTTAAAAATATCAATACGAAGTTTACGAGCAGCCAAATACACTAAACAACTCCTTACATAGCCGCTCTTCATATAACAGCTTTTCACACAACAGCATGGCGAAGCTCTCTTGCCTCACCAAACTATGTGCACGCCAATGGGCTTAGGCTAGGTAGAGGCTCATTACACCCTGATAATGTGCTGATAACACTGTTGAAGCTGTTGCTTATACTGCTCAACCTCTTCTGTTTTGTGCGCCTCATACGCTTGCATCATTTTCAGTTCTAATACTCTTATCTCTTCACACACCTGTGTTAGTTCATGGCATTGCGCTAGAGTCGTTAAATGTTGCGTTAACGGGTTTGGCCCAACAGGCTCATCTGCATCAACAATCGTACGACTTGGGTTGCGTGGTTCTATACCATGCTCAAGATTGTATTCTTGCTGAATAAGGCGCCTTTGCTCTGTTTCATCAATCGCGACTCGCATTGCTGGCGTCACCTTATCAGCATATAAGATGGCCAACCCTTTGGTGTTACGTGCGGCTCGGCCAATGGTTTGCAACAACGCACTTTCACTACGTAGAAATCCAGCTTTATCAGCATCCAAAATCGCTACCAGCGTCACTTCTGGAATATCGAGCCCCTCACGTATTAGGTTTACACCGATCAGGACATCAAATTCACCTTTACGAAATGCCTTGATCAAAGCAACCCGATCCGCAGTTGTGATGTCAGAGTGAAGAAATCGAGCTGAAACCCCTTTATCATTGAGCTGATTTGATAGCGATTCCGCGCGCGCTTTCGTGAGTGTGGTCACCAACACCCGCTCATCATTTTCGATCCGAATCGCCACTTCATGACACAGGTTTTTCTCTTGATCGGATTTCGAGCGAACCTCAATCAATGGATCCAACAAACCGGTTGGACGAATCACTTGCGGCACGACTTGATTATGAGTACAGGACAACTCATAAGGCCCCGGGGTCGCTGAGACAAACACCGTTTGTGGTTTGACCTTAACAAACTCTTCAAATGTTAGTGGTCGATTATCATGACATGAAGGTAAACGAAACCCATAATCCACTAAGGTTTGCTTTCGAGCGCCATCACTACGAGCCATGGTGGATATTTGCGGGATCATCACATGAGATTCATCGATGAGTAATAAGCCATCTTTAGGCAAATAATCCAATAAGGTTGTCGGCAGAGCCCCCTCTTCACGTGGATTGAAATAACGAGCGTAGTTTTCCATCCCCGAGCAATAACCTTGGGTCACTAATTGCTCTATATCCCGTGTAATACGCTCCTCTAACCGACCGGCCTCTTGCCATTGCTGATTTTGGTTTAACGTTTCTAAACGCAGTTCCAACTCTTGTTTTATTTGAGGTATCGCCCTTTCAACTTGCTGCTTTGAAACGGCATAGAGCGTTTTGGGACTGACCGTATAAGAATCTAATGCCCCTAGCCTTGCTCGTGTTTTAGGGTTAATTCGCTCAATCGATTCAAGCCAACCATCAGCAAGTGTCAGACGAATCGCATCATGAGATGAATCTGCCGGAAAAATATCTAAACCGTCGCTGTTGAGTGCATAGCTGCCATTTTTCACCACATCTTTACACGCTTGGTACTGGTTCTGTTCAAGTCGCGCGATTAGATCTGGCAATGCCACGGCTTGACCAACATCTAAATGAATTTGCAGAGCCCTATATTGTTCAGGAGAGCCTAAGCCATAGATAGAAGAGACAGAGGCAATAATAATCGAATCTCGGCGCTCGATAAGCGCTTTGGTACTGGCAAGTCTTAACCGCTCAAGCCTCTCATTTACCGCCGTGTCTTTGCGGATAAAGCGGTCACTTTGCGGGATATACACTTCTGGTTGGTAGTAATCATAGTAAGAGACGAAAAAATGCACCGCATTATCGGGAAAGAAAGAGAGCATTTCCTCGTATAACTGTGCGGCGAGCACTTTATTATGCGAGAGGATCAATGTCGGTTTTTTGGTTCTCGCAATTAAATTTGCCATGGTAAAAGTTTTACCAGACCCTGTGATACCTTTCAGAATCTGATGTTTTTTCCCTTGCTCTAAACCCGACATTAGACTTGCAATCGCGGTCGGCTGATCACCCGTTGGGTAATATTGACTATGGAGTGAAAACGCATGTTTGTTCATGGCACTATCTTCTTATTGATTAGAGAGTTGTTGATGTTACTTACGTAAACGGAAGCAACCTATCGACAGAAAACTACCGAATTTTCAGATTAAAAGTCATCAGTGAATCCTCGACGATTCAAATTGATTGCAAGAAGTATAGACCACCGATTGATACGTCAAGGCTATAAGAGAAGGAATAATCAAATCGAAACATAGAGATAGGATGAATGAAACAGCGTAACGAGTCACAATTATTGGAGCAAATTTTAATACTACCAAGTAAACAATGAGACTATATGCATCACGTTTTTTGGTTAAAAATTAGATCGGGGAATCATCTCGGCGTTAACAAGGATTTTAAAGTTTCATGCAAGAATTATTAATTGTCGTCCAAATTGGTATTTTTATTTATGCCATCGTTGCTTACTTTTCAAACCAAAATAATAAAGCTCTTTTAAAAGAGCAAAAAGCTAAGTTACTGAGTACTCAGCGCGATAGCGAACTCTCCGATGAAGAGCGGGCCGCCATATTTGAACTTTTGGAGTTAGAAGCAACCTCCTCAGAGGTGTATTACATCACTGAGAAATTTGAGGTTCATTCTATTGCCGCGGAAGATAACAACGGTGAAGAAGCCTATTTCTTAGCTCTAGCTGACTATCTTGTCATCATGCCAGAGAAAGCGTTCAACTATCTCGACCTTGAAACCACATTCGCTGAAGTCGTTTTGGCCGACAATGTCATGATCGTCATAAGCCTCAATGATTATTCTATTGTCGATGATGTTAATAACACTCTCGCAGAAGCACCAATTCAAGAATCAAGTGAAGAGCTATCACCAAGCGACCAAACAGCAGTACATGATGCTAACGATCAAACCTCGTCGCCAATAAGCAACACTGAATCAGTGACGGCCAAACAAACCGTCACGTCAGCGCTAAATGAGAGAGTGAGTAATACGATAAAGCCGGAAACTCAATCGCAAGGCGATAGAGCGCCGAGAGCGTCCCACCGCGATGTAGACCCTATATCTCACACGGTATTAAAATCCGAGCGCCCGGCAACGCTGATAGAATCACGCTACCTCTCTGCCCCTTTTTACAACTTCCTCGTACCCATTCTATTGGTGATTGCGACGGCTATTTTCTCGCATATCAACAAACTCGATTTCACTATTGAGCCCGTTTGGCTAAGCGCTGCCATTCTGGTGGTTATTAGCCTAGTGACATTACTGCTGCTTAAACGACAAGGCCCTACGGCAGATCCGGCAAGCATGGTGGTCAATCGATACTTTGGTAAAGTTGAAGCGATTGACACAACCGGCAACAAAACTTGGATCGTATTTATCGCGCCTAACGGTGAAGCGACGAAAGCGTGGATACCAAGCCAATGGCAAAATAACATCACTCTAAATCGAGATGTACAATTTGAAATTGAACAGAGTCAATCGGCGGTGGTGCGCATTGGCTTAAATGAACTTTCAGATCAAGATGCAATCAAGAAAAAACCACAATATCTTGCCGCAGCAATGGGGCTATTGCTTGGCTGCTTTTTCATCGCCGCCAACACCAAATTTGAATGGCGAGATGCCAGTTTGGCGATGTTAGATAACAGCACGTCTTACAAGATCAATGGACCTTATGATTGGCCAACTAGCGAGCTTAAAGTCGGCGACCGCTTATCGATTGCTCAACCACGCTTGTGTTTAGATAGCCACGACAAGAATAACGCTGCCGCTTATTGTAAACAGTTCGAATACGCGCTAACGAATGAAGATCTGCAAGTGACTCCGGATGCGGCACCAATCGAAGCGTACCAGCGTTTTATTACCACTCAACCTGACTTTACACCTGATGTATCGGAAGAACTCTACAGCTACATGGTTAAAGTTGCCAAGATGCAAAAACAGTTCTCTCCTGATGGCTTTAAGCTACGTATCCGCCATCGCAGTGAAATGATGATGTTTACCGTTGAAAGCCTACAAGCAATCGCGACTCATTTTGCGCCCTATTGCCCAATTGAAACATCAACACCTGATGAATCAATTGATAAGAGCAGCGCTAACGATAACTCAATTCATAATGAGCGCCTCAACACCGCCTGTTCAGATTTCAAGCAAGAATTTGCTCTGCTATGGAACGAAGCTACCAGCAGCAGTTGTGACACCATACAGTGCTGGAATGAAGCACTCCAAGGGATTGTTGTTGACCACGATGCTGCATTAAGAAATACCGATGATATCGGCGGTTATCGTGCAGACCTACGTCACTTAAAAGATGAAGTATGGCAGGCAACGAAAGCTACATTGAAGACAACAAAGCCGCAACAAGCCTCTATTACACTTGATTGGTCTGGTGAAAGAAGCGCGGACCTGTACGAGATTGCGACCCTCAGAGCATCTTTAGACCAAGGCAATAGCGACAAACGAATCGAACGCCTGAATAAATTACTACCATTGCAAACCGCAGCGGCACAACAAGTGGTTGACGTCACCATCTTAAATCTCAGCAATGAGGATAATAAGGTCGCGCTCACGGTGACGCAAAAGCTTACGACCAAACAAGCGTTAAGTACCATTATTAACCTTGGCATCATGGCATTTTTTGGCTTACTGATTGTGTTGCTGATCATCGCCTACATGTTCAGTGGTAAACCACGTAAAGAAAAACAGGTTAAATCAGAAGATGCATGGATTAGTTAGTCCTATTCTTCCTTTCAGCTACCCCACGCTTTAATTGAGTGTAAATAAAAAGCCCTTTCCTAACCGAAAGGGCTTCTTCATTTTCATCGATTGAATTAGTTTGAGTCTAACTCAGTGTTAGCTTTTATAATCCAGAGCTAATAGCAATGCCGTAAAGTTAGGTAAAATTGGATAAATGCCCACACCATCATAAGTCACGTAAACAATACTAGGTTCACCGCCCTGATTAAAATCAAGACACAGCACGTCACCATTATTGTTCGCAAAAGGCACCAACTTCCGCCAATCTCGTCCTTGCAACGCATCTTGATGCTCTCCGTGACCGAAACACATTTCTAATACTGAAACGGCGGTTTCGTAACCATCCCCACCCGACAGCAGAAAGCCCTCAAATAGAGGAAATGGATAAGAACATGTTTGCCGACCATCGCTAAACGTCATCGGTAGGTTAAGCGCCAAAACCCGCTTAACCGGATCATCATGTCGATAAGCACATGGAAAACAAAAATCACACCCTACGTCAAAGCCGCCACACTGTTGGATAAACTCAACAAACAATGCAGGCAATTCTTGCCCTAGAGTTAACGTCAACTCACCGATAAACGTCAGATCGAGCTCTTCTTGGCAAGGAATAAAACACATCTCAGCCAACTTAGGGTTTTGTGTAACAAGGTTTGCCGCCTCACCATGAAAAATGACTTTATTTTCTCTGTTTTCAACCAACATCTATCGATTCTCGCTTAACATTTCTTTTTTTGAGTCTGGTTATTTGCCCAGTTTTATTCTGCATGATTTTTGACATATCGCTTTTCGCCTAACAGCCAAAACAACCCGCATGCTGTACCGAGCAATGTACACCGATTGATTTATGTATCAAAGCAAAGCATGTTGTAGAGTGAATAAAGATTGATGGCTATCGTGTTATGTCTCTTTTCAGTAAAAGAGACAAGATCTCAAACTCTATCACTTTCGTTACTTCGCTTATGCTGTTATTTCTTCTGTTCTTTCTCGGTTTTAGCGCATTAAGCTCGAAGTCGCCTCGGTAGGCAGGTAAACTTCACATTATTAAGATTTCTCGATTGGCAGAGCTGGCATGAACAAAGATATGACCTATTTAAAAACACTCAAAGATGTGTTTGCTTTTGAAAGCTTACGTGGCGGCCAACAACAGGTGGTGGAAAAGGTTTTACTTGGCCGTTCAACCGCCGCTATTTTTCCCACAGGTTCCGGCAAATCACTGTGCTATCAACTCCCCGCACTGCATCTGCCGCATTTAACCCTAGTTATATCACCGCTATTAGCTTTGATGAAAGACCAGCTTGATTTTCTAAACAGCAAAGGCATTGCTGCGGCATCGATTGACTCTTCATTGACCTATGACGAATCGCGCGAAGTGATGCGAGCGGTGAAAGCGGGAGAAACCAAGATCCTGATGATTTCAGTTGAGCGCTTGAAAAACGAACGCTTTCGTCAGTTTATTTCTTCTGTGCCTATTTCACTCCTCGTGGTAGATGAAGCCCACTGTATTTCTGAATGGGGGCACAATTTTAGACCCGACTATTTAAAACTTCCGGTCTATTGCGCACAACTTAATATCCCACAAGTTTTACTTCTTACGGCTACGGCTACCCCTCAAGTCATTGAGGATATGGGCGCAAAATTTGCCATCAAGCCCGACGATATCGTGGTAACCGGATTTTACCGAGAGAATCTCGATCTGAATGTACTGCCATGCCCGGAAGTTGAAAAGCCAAACAAGTTACTCGAATTGATCAATAGTGAATCGCCGCGCCCAACGATCGTATATGTCACCTTGCAAAACACAGCAGAAAGCGTTGCTCATTACCTCAGTGAACAAGGGGCAGCGGCCACCGCCTACCATGCGGGTATGCACAGTGACGTGCGGCAAAAAATCCAAAACGATTTTATGCAGGGTAAGATCAACGTTATCGTGGCTACCATCGCCTTTGGGATGGGTATCGACAAATCCGATATTCGCGCTGTGATTCATTACGATTTACCCAAGTCGGTTGAGAACTACAGCCAAGAAATTGGCCGAGCGGGTCGCGATGGAAACACGTCGATCTGCTCCGTACTCGCCAACCGTGAGTCGTTAAGCGTTCTAGAAAACTTTGTCTACGGTGATACACCCGATTTAGCCGCTATACATGCCGTCATTGACGAGATAGGTCAAACAGAATCCGGACAGTCATGGGAAGTGATGCTTAATAATCTATCTCGTGACTGCAATATCCGCCAGTTGCCACTCAAAACCTTGTTGGTCTATCTAGAGCTCGAAAAGGTGATTGAACCGCAATACAGCTACTTTGCTGATTACCGATTTAAGACATTGGTGCCTGTGGAACAGATCATCACCCAATTTGACGGTGAGCGCAGAACCTTTATTGAGGCGCTGTTTAGCGCATCGGCAAAATCACGCATCTGGCATACCGTCGACTTCGATGCGTTATGGCACACCTATCATGCCGAGCGTCAACGCGCAGTCGCTGCATTGGATTATCTAGCCGATAAAGGCTGGATAACACTCGAAAGCAAACAGATGACTGATGTATTTCGTCTGTGTAACCCTGCGGCCTGCAAAGGAAGTAATGCCACTGAGTTAAGTCGCGCGATTCACCACTTGTTTATCACCAAACAAGAAACGGAAATTAACCGTGTCCACGCGATGTTAACTCTGTTTGAAAGCCAAACTTGTCTAAGCCATCGATTGGCCAACTATTTTGCCGATGAGCACGCACCCGCGCAGTGTGGTCATTGTTCAGTGTGTCGTGGGCATGCCGCTGTACTACCCAATGCCAACTCGTTGCCAGAAATAGAACTCTCTCAATTGCAACATTGGTGTCAGCCATTGCTCAATGCCGGTAAATCAAACCATACCGAGATCACCATTGAGGCGCTTGCTCGCTACCTCTGCGGTATCTCTACACCGCTGACGACAAAGCTAAAAGCAACCAAGATGGCAGGGTTTGGCAAGTTGGCTCCCTACCCGTTTGCTGATGTAAAGGCTGGTTGTGAGAAAGTATTTAACTAACGTGTAATCAAAAAGCCCTCAATCAACCATGATATGAGGGCTTTGTTTGCTCTATTAGACGTCAGCTTATGTTAGGTTTCTGCTTACGTTACGTTATAGATCAAAACGATCCGCATTCATCACTTTGACCCAAGCGGCGACAAAATCGGCCACAAACTTGTCTTGATTATCATCTTGAGCATACAACTCGGCATAGGCGCGCAGTACGGAATTAGAACCAAACACCAAATCGACTCGCGAGGCGATCCACTTTGTTTCACCAGAGTTGCGTTGACGGATTTCATACAAGCCATTCTCGGCTGGATGCCAAGTGAAATTCATGTCAGTAAGGTTGACAAAAAAATCGTTGGTTAACGCGCCAACCCGATCGGTTAATACACCGGTTTGACTGCCACCATGATTCGTCCCTAATACTCGCATCCCACCGACCAGAAGCGTCATCTCTGCGGCAGTCAATTGCATCAATTGGCTGCGTTCTAACAGTAGTTCTTCTGCGCTAACGATATAATCATCTTTAAGCCAATTACGAAAACCATCATGGATCGGCTCTAAAACATCAAAAGATTCAATATCCGTCATCACTTGCAACGCGTCACCGCGACCTTGTGCAAATGGTACTTCAATCTTGATCCCAGCATTAGCGGCGGCTTTTTCAATACCGACACCACCGCCAAGCACGATCAGATCAGCCATACTAATTGGCGAGTCTAACTCGGCACGTATTGTTTCAAGCTGTTTAAGTACGCGCACTAGTCGTTCAGGCTCATTACCTTGCCAGTCCTTTTGTGGTGATAAACGAATGCGTCCGCCATTTGCTCCCCCTCTTCGATCTGAGCCACGATAGGTGCGCGCACTGTCCCACGCGGTTGTGACCAGATCACTGATTGTCATGTCGCTATTGAGAATGGCCTGTTTAAGGCTTTCAATATTATCCTCGCTGAGATGATAGCTAACGCTCGGCACCGGATCTTGCCAAATCAAATCATCACTCGGCACATCAGGGCCAAGATAGCGCGACTTCGGCCCAAGATCTCGGTGAGTAAGCTTAAACCATGCTCTAGCGAAGGTTGCGGCAAATTCATCCGGGTTATCGCGAAAGCGTTCCGCTATTTTGCGATATTCAGGATCAAATTTGAGTGCCATATCCGCATCGGTCATCATTGGATTACACTTGATGGTTGGATCTTCCACATCGACGGGCATATCTTGTTCGCTGATATTGATAGGCTCCCATTGCGCAGCGCCTGCTGGGCTTTTAGTCACCCACCAATCGTAAGTGAATAACAGATGGAAATAGCCATTGTCCCATTTAGTTGGATGGGTCGTCCATGCGCCTTCAACGCCACTGGTCACCGTATCTCGACCAATACCTCGGCCTGTTTTGTTCAGCCAGCCAAGACCTTGATCTTCTATTTCAGCCCCTTCAGGCTCTGGGCCAAGCTGTGACGCATCCCCGTTACCATGAGCTTTACCTACCGTATGACCACCAGCGGTTAAGGCAACCGTTTCTTCATCATTCATCGCCATACGAGCAAAAGTAACGCGCATATCGTGGGCGGTTTTAATCGGATCGGGCTTACCATCAACGCCCTCAGGGTTAACGTAAATGAGCCCCATCATTACCGCCGCTAGTGGATTAGCGAGATCTCGTTCTCCTGAATAGCGACTATTTTCACCACCACTGGGTTCGAGCCATTCTTTTTCTGCCCCCCAATAAATATCTTTCTCTGGATGCCATATATCTTCGCGTCCTCCGGCAAAGCCATAGGTCTTTAATCCCATCGATTCATAGGCCATCGTCCCTGCCAGTACAATAAGATCCGCCCATGATATTTTGTTGCCGTATTTCTTTTTCAGTGGCCACAATAAGCGACGCGCCTTATCAAGATTTCCATTATCAGGCCAGCTATTTAGTGGCGCAAATCTTTGGTTAGCGCGACTGGCACCACCTCGCCCATCCGCAATTCGGTATGTCCCAGCAGAGTGCCATGCCATGCGGATCATCAAACCGCCGTAGTGCCCCCAGTCCGCTGGCCACCAGGCTTGGCTATCGGTCATAAAGTCGAGCAGATCTTTCTTCAACTCGTCAAGATCAAGCGAATTGAACGCGTCAGCGTAACTAAAACCATCATTCATTGGATCGGTCTTGTTGTCATGCTGGTGGAGGATATCGAGGTTCAATGCTTTAGGCCACCAATCGAGTTCGGCCATTTTCTGATTAGTCGCCGCCCCATGCATGACAGGACACTGACCTTGTTTTGGTTTATCGCTCATGTTTGCTTCCTTTACTGAGGTTATTTTACCCAAGTTTAGTCGCAGTAAACGATTTAGCTTTTCAACAAGCGTTATTCAGAAAAAAAGGTGAGAGATGAGAATGCCGCACCTGAAGGTAAATGCTTAATTTTGTTTAATAAACTGAAATGAAGTCATGTTTTATCTAATAAGAAATTTGTTCGATATAAAAGAAAAGCCCTTTCCTAACGGAAAGGGCTTAGACATATTTCCCAAAAATATGAGTAGATTTTTATAGCAATTCTACTGACTGCTGAGCGATAACGAACTCTTCGTTAGTTGGAATAACCACTGCCACTGCACCCAAAAGTTCAGATTTAGCGATTACGCCAGCATTGCCGAAGCGTGCGTCTTCGTTGCCCTTTTCATCTTCCACAAAACCTAGAAGTTTTAGGTTATTCAGAATTTCACGACGAATTGGTAGAGAGTTCTCACCGATACCACCAGTGAAGATCACTGCGTCTAGGTGGCTAAGTGGGATTAGGTAAGAACCGATGTATTTTGCTACGCGGTAGGTGAACACTTCAAACGCCAGTCTTGCGCCTTGGTGGCCATTTTCCATCGCTTCAAGGATGCCACGAGCATCTGAAGTTAGGCCCGATACACCTAAGAAACCAGATTTTTTATTCAGTGCGTCAAATACTTTCTCTTGGCTCCAACCTTTCTTCAGTAGGAACTCAATGATACCTGGGTCAAGGTCACCACAACGTGTACCCATCATTAGGCCTGAAAGTGGCGTGAAGCCCATTGAAGTATCAACAGATTGACCGTTCTCAATCGCACATACCGATGCGCCGTTACCTAGGTGCACAGAAATGAAACTGCACTCTTCTACTGACTTGTTCAGCATTTTCGCAGCTTCGTTAGCAACGAAGTAGTGGCTAGTGCCGTGGAAACCGTAACGACGAATACCGTAGTCGGTGTAAAGATCACTAGAAATTGCACCTGTGTATGCGCGTTTTGGCATTGATTGGTGGAATGCGGTATCGAACACAGCGAACTGAGGCAAGCTTGGGAATGCCGTCATCGCAGCTTGAATACCTTTAGCGCCTGCAGGGTTATGCAATGGAGCAAGATCCGCGATGCTTTCGATTTCAGCCAATACATTCTCGTCGATACGTACCGTCGACGTGAATTTTTCGCCGCCGTGTACGATACGGTGACCAATAGCAACGATTTCAGATGTGAAACCTAGCGTGTCGATAAGCTTAACGATGCGGTTAATCGCATGTTGGTGGTGGTCGTCAGGTGCAGAAATCGCTTCTTCTGTTTTCTCACCATTGTATTTCCAACCAATTACAGCTTCTGGCATACCGAAGCATTCACCTAATCCGCTAACAATCGCTTCGCCTGTTTGCGAATCGATTACAGCAAATTTTAGTGAAGAACTACCAGAGTTAATCACCAACACAAACGAGTTAGACATGGGGTACGTATCCTGTTTAAGACTGAATGTCGAAGCTTGCAGAGCTTCATTGTGTATTGATTTTAATTATTCAAATTTTTTAAGCGTTTATCAACTTTGTTTTAGTTTTTTTGGCAAAAGAAACGATTTTTTGTTGATCTAAAGCAATATTGGATTTTATTTGCGCTAAGAAATTAATTAATTTGAGGCATTTGACCGTTTAAATTCGTCCGTATTGCAAACGAATGCGTAAGGCATTAAACCCTAGCTTAACCCACGTCAAATCTACACTCCATGCTACTTTAGAGTAGAAATTATTTGCGCAACAGAATGTGTGTTCAAAACTCGCCCACTCAAACAAAGTTGAATGATGTGATTTTCTGCCGAATTTTATAAATAATTTTGAATATTGAGGTGTATTTTTTCTCAACTGTTCTTCATTGCTGTCACATTAACGAACAATATTGAACGATATTTCGCCGAAAATTTTGCTTTATCACCACCAATGCGCAGATTTTCGCCGTACAAAAACAACAAAAGCTGCCTTGTTAGGGCAGCTCTGAGTCATCTATTTTCACTTAATTAATCGTTAACCAAAGTTAAAACTGATACGCCGCAGACAGCTTGTAATTGCGGCCAGGCTCATAATCATTCACTTCAATTCCGCGTGAAATGCCCGATGTCGATGCATGGGAAACATAGGTTTCATCAAATAGGTTATCGACGCCAAAGGTAACCGAGAGGCGATCCGCGGAACTGGGTACCCATTGCACATACATATTGTGAACATCGTAACCAGGTTTATGCTCATTGCCTTCAAGTACATTGTTTTCGTCTTCCACTACAATCGACGTCCAGCCTATGATTAAACCCGGATCATCCCATTGATAGTCGAGCGTCAACGCTATCGTGTCGCCAATGTCTTTACTCCTCGCCCCAGAGCCACTTGATGCGTAAGGCCCACCATTGGTCAGATTTTCCGAATCCGTTTGTGAGTAACTGGCTTTCGCCGTAAACGCGTCGTAACCATAGACTGCTGACAATTCAAATCCCGTCAGTTCAATATCATAAGCATTTTTGATCAAGTAACCGCCCGTCGCGCCCACATACTCTTCGGTGATGTAATCATCGATTTCAGTTTTAAACACGGTTAGATTGGCACCAAAGTAATGTTGATTCACCCAGTGATTAAACTTGAATCCACCTTGGGTATTGCGCCCCGTTTCTGGCTTAATGTCCTCATCCAGCTCAGCGACTTGTTGGAAGGCAATAAAACTTTCCAGCAATTCTGGCGCTTTAAATAAGGTTCGAGTGCTGGCAAACAAGCTAAATGAATCCGTCAACGACCAATCAGCGGCGATCGCCCAAGTAAAATCATCAAAATCCTTATCGCCCGTTTCCGCGTTACGCTGATAATGGTCATAACGGACGCCTAACGTTAGCACAAAACGATCGGAAAAGGCGATTTGGTCTTCAAGAAACAGCGCCGTTGAAATGGCGTCTTCGTCCATATATTCAACACCACCGTAGGCACTCGAAGAGCGCTTATCCATGTAATCCAACCCATAGGTTACGGTATTACTGAGGGTGAACAGATCAAGCTCAGACTGCACCTTAGCGTTCAAGCCAACGTTCTGATTTTTGGCGGTGTTTTCCGATGCGCGACCAAGAAATGTCCAGCCCGTTGCCGTTTCATCACGAATAATTTCGGTGGTTGAACTGTAAAGTGTGGCTTGTGCATGGTGTTGATCGGTGTCAAATTCATAGCCTAATCGAATGGTGTCACGATCATACTCGGTGGGTAATAACAGGCCACCATCTCGTCCAGCAAGGTTAGCTGCACCACCTCGATCGGGTCTTGCACTGTAATCACCTTCATCGCGATACACATCGTAGGAAAACTCAATTCTATGCCCATCTGTAGGCTCAAATCCTAGCTTAGCTAATACGTTGTACACCTCACCTTCCGAACCAAAGGTGTCGTTACCATCGCCGTCTTTAAAGTTATTGCGATCAACTCCGTGGATATACAACATCGAATCCACGCCCTCTGATAGTTGACCGTACAAGGTGAGCGATCCTTGCTCACTATCATTACTGGCATAACCGCCATAGAGGCGAGCGCCAAACGTTTCATCGTCGCGCAGCAAATCTTTGGCATCTTTGGTTTCAAAGTAAACGGAGCCCCCCAGGCCACTCTGTACCACTGAGTTGTTGCCGACTTGGATGTCAACCGACTTGAGAATGTCAGGGTTTAGCGTCAAGTTACCAATATGGTGGAACATATTCGCGTGTTGCGACGCGCCATCTAAACGAATATCTAAATCCGTTTCACCTAAGCCGCGAATGGTAATACGCTGGTTAACCGAATGCGTTCCTCCCACATCCACACCTGGAATGTCTCGCAGTAAGTCAGACATATGATCCGCTTGTTTAAGGGACATATCCCCAGCCCCCAAGGACTCAGTATTGCTTGATACCTTGGTTCCCCAAACCACCACCTCATCAAAATAGCTGTTCTCTTCATTTGCACTGGCGCTGTTTATCGCGCAACTCACGGCCATCCCGACCAATGTTCTAATTAATACCGATCTTTTTACCCTTTCCATGTGGCCTCTATAAATACAAATGATAACAATTCGCAACTATGTTAGTCTTAATCCACACGACCTAACAGGGAAATGAGTTATGCAAAATTGCCTAACCGTTATGAGGGAATAGCAAATGGGTGCTGAAATACGAGTCGGTTCAAAATTAACCAAAATCGCGCTAACCAAAAAGGTCGAAGAGTCTGAAAAACAATTAATTATAGGCGTGGGGAAAAATACAAAACCGATTGTTGAGGGACTCTTTGTATCTCATCGATGTGATGATGCTTTTTTTATTCATGGTAGTCGCAGTCTCGAATTGCTCGATACCCATATCGTCTCTACCGCCCCAACATCGCTCATTGTGACCCTTTTATTGTCCGGTAAACTCAGTTTTGGCTACGACGATGTTCGCTTCAATCTCGATGGCAGCACACAGCCACAAGGAGCCTTAGTCAACCTAACCAAACCGGCCAGCTTTCACCGCACAATAAATAGAGGATGCCGAGTGGCTAAACTAAACCTTTCGATAAAACCCGAATGGATCATTTCGCGTAGCAGCGAAACCTGCCATATTCGCCAGTTTCTCGCCGGGCATAAAAATGCGCTGCAGTTTTGCTTGAGTGAGGAACTTGCCAGCCTAGTTGAGCAAGTCCTCAACCTGAATAATGCCACCCGTTTTGAACAACAAATCCAGATTGAGTCTCTCAGTTATCAAATCATTGCCCTGATCATTGGGCAGCTTGATAGATCGCTTATGCGTACTAATTCATCGCCACGAGTTAACCTTAACTCTCCGACGGTAGAAGACGTAATTCACTACATCAATACTCATCTTGAGCAACCACTGGTGATTGATGACATCGCCAACCATTTTTCAATGAGTGCTTCAACACTGCAACGTAAGTTCCGCCAGCAGCTTGGGGTGACCATCATCGGTTATATCAGAATGCGCCGACTTGAAATAGCCAAGCAGTACTTATCACGTGGTCTCGTTACCATTACTGAAGCGGCCTATGAGGCTGGCTATAATCACCCTTCTAATTTTACGATCGCGTTTAAAAAAGCCTTTGGTTACCCACCCGCCGAGATACCGCCTGATGAACTATCTTGCTAGGTGATTTGGTCATCCACAGGTAAACTAGATGTTGAGTGACATGATACGGTGATTAGATAGGTTTAAGCATGAATATTGGTGAAGTTGCCCAAATGACGGGCTTGTCGAGTAAATCCATTCGTCTCTATGAAGAGAAAGGTATCATTTCTGCTCCCCATCGTAGCGCCTCTGGTTATCGGGAATATTCATCTCAACATCTGCAGGAGCTTAATTTAGTCTCACGAGCCAAAAATGCCGGTTTTTCCTTAATTGAATGCAAAGAGTTCGTTCAGTTAGCGCATAATCCTGAACGTAAAAGCAGTGAAGTGAAAGCACGAGCACAAATCAAACTCGACGAAGTACAGCTAAAGATCAAACAACTGCAAGAAATCGAACGTCAATTGCAGCAATGGGTCTCTTCATGCCCGGGAAATGCTCATAGCCAATGCCCTATTATTGATGACCTCACCAAGTCGTAGGCTGACGACACTTCTACTGAAAATAAAAATGACAAAGCCTTTCGTAATGAAAGGCTTTGTTTTATTCGCTTATCGACCGCTATTCATACCAGCTGAACAACCAATCAGTAATAAGTACACATACGCTTACCATCCATCTCAATGATGTTAAATGGCGTTTCGTAGATACTCTCAAGCACATCGGCTTGAATCACCTCTTCCACCGTACCTTGCGCAACCACCTCACCTTTTTTCAGTGCGATGATTTTATCGGAATAACACGAGGCAAAGTTGATGTCGTGGATCACCACCACTACCGCTTTGTTCATCTCTTTTGCTAAGCGACCGATATTACGCATGATCTGTAACGAGTGTTTGATATCGAGGTTGTTAAGCGGCTCATCAAGAAACACGTAATCGGTATCTTGCGCGATCACCATCGCGATGAAAGCTAGCTGACGCTGACCACCACTAAGCTCATCCAGATATTTGTGTTGGATCTTGGTTAAGTCCAGATAGTCGATTGCTTGATCGATGATCACTTGGTCTTCTTTGGTCAGTTTACCTTGGCTGTAGGGAAAACGGCCAAATGCGATCATTTCACGTACCGTGAAACGCATCGTAATTGAGTTAGCTTGGCGCAATACCGCCAGGCGCTTTGCCAGCTCTTTCGTATCCCATTCACCAATCTCTTTACAGTCAATGTAAACTTCACCTTCGTCTTTGCTCACCAAGCGGCTTGCCATCGACAGTAAGGTACTTTTACCTGCACCATTTGGGCCGATGATTGAGGTGACTTTCCCTTTTTCAAATTCCGCACTGGCTTGTTTTACTACCGCCGATTGGCCGAAAAGTTTGGTAAGACTTTGTAATTTAATCATGGTGACCCTAAACGATTTTATTTCGTAGCAGCATAGACAAGAAATAGATGCCGCCAATAAAGTTGATGACAACACTCAACGTGGTTGAGAAGCCAAAGAGGTTTTCAACGATCCATTGCCCTGCCAACAAAGAAGCCACAGACAATAGCGAGACGCCTAATAGCAATACGCGATGCTGGTATGAGCGCAACATTTCACGAGCAAGGTTAGTCACTAATAGACCAAAGAACATGATTGGCCCGATAAGCGCCGTTGATATCGCGATTAAACACGCTGAAAGCATCAGAACTTGCATCGTTACGCGCTTAACATCGATACCCAAACTGGTGGCATTATCTTTATCTAACCAGAACACATCCAAAACACGATTTAGACGGAATAGTAATGCACTGATAACCATCAGTAGCGGTGTACATAAATAAACCAATTCGACTTTAATATTATTGAAGCTCGCAAACATGCTGTCTTGAAGCGCCGCAAAGTCATTCGGATCAAGCAGCATCGTCAAAAAGGATGAAATACTGCCAAACAACTGACCAAGGATCACACCGAGTAGCAATAACATCATCAAGTTTTGCTTGCTGCCTCTAAAGTAAAAGCTAAAGAGCAGTACTGAAAAACCGAGCATCACACTGACCGATAGCGCGAAGTTAAGGTAATCATTCAGAACATAACTACTTAACCCACCGAATAATACAACCACTACCGTTTGGGTAAACATATACAGCGCATCAAACCCCATAATACTAGGGGTCAATATGCGGTTATTGGTGATGGTTTGAAACGCCAATGCCGATTGGCCAATCGCAACGCCCGCTAAGATCATCGCCAGTACTTTAGGCACTCGGCGTGATAAGAAATATTGATAGTTATCGGCATTAAGGCCAAGGCCAATAAACAGACCAGCAAACACAAGGGCAATAATCGCCAGACCAAGCAGTTTTACTCTATCCTGCATTTTTTTGACCTCGCAGAATAAAGAACACAAACACACTGCCACCTAAGATACTGATGATCATAGAAATTGGGATTTCGTAAGGGAAGATAATCACACGTCCTGCCACGTCACAACACAACACAATGAGCGCGCCAAGTACCGCGGTAAGCGGAATATTGCGGCGTAGGTTATCACCATAGAATTGACTGACTAGGTTTGGCACAATCAAACCTAAAAATGGCAACTGACCGACGATCATCACCACACTGGCAGACATAATCGACACCAAGATAACGCCAATCACCAACACTTGTTGATAATTCAAACCGAGGTTGGTGGCAAAATCTTTACCCATCCCCACCGCAGAGATACGGGTTGCGTAGAGGTAGCTGAAGATGGCAATAGGAATCGCAATATAAAGTAGCTCGTAATCACCTTGCAGTAGGTTGGCAAAGTTGGCGACTGTCCAACCCGATAAGTTTTGCAGCGCGTCGTACTTATAGGCAACAAAAGTCGCCAACGAGTCGACCACATTACCAAAGATGATTCCGATAAGAGGAACGAAAATCGCGTTTTTGAATTGCACGCGGTTGATGAATTGGACAAACAGTAGAGTGCCTAAGATAGCAACTAAAAAGATAAGCCAAATCTGCTGTCCACCAAAGAACACCAGACTCAGAACGTAGCCTAACATGGCACATTCAATCGTACCCGACGTTGAAGGTGCGGCAAAGCGGTTTTGGCTGATCTGCTGCATGATCAAGCCAGCAATACTTAGCCCTGCTCCAGCAAGTAAAATTGCCACCAAACGAGGAATACGACTGGTAAACATCAAGTGCCAACTATTGGCATCACCGGCAAGCAGAGATGCTGGCGTCAAACTGCTCACACCAACAAAGAGTGAACCGACACTGAGTAGAATCAGTATTGGGAGTAACTTCTTCAAAACACGCCTCTAACGTCAAAAAGCCCAAGCAGCCAATGCTACTTGGGCGATATCATTTTTAGTTTTTATTGACCAATCGACGTTTTCACGTCATCAATCATTCTTTGGGTCGCTTGAATGCCTGAAATCGCTAAGTACCAAGCGTTGATATCAAGATAAGCCATGCGGTTGTTTTTATGCGCATTGGTGGCTTTCACCAAATCGTTTTCAAAATCACGCTCAACCGTGCTGTTGCCTTTATTGATCAATTTATCTTTATCGATGATCAGCAAAGTGGATGGATTCGCTTCACGAATAAATTCGTAAGAGACTAAATCACCGTGACGTGATGATGCATTGATGTTTTCTACGGTTTGTGTAAAACCAAAATCACGATAAATCGAAGAAAAACGTGAAGCCTCGCCAAACGCAGTGATGTTGCCGCCCGCACTCATTACCGTCAGAGCATCCACCTTATTTTGTTGGTTATAATCGCGGATCGCTTTAAATTCACTATCGATCTCTGCAATTTTGTTTTCAACAAAGTCTTGTTTTTCGAATACTTTACCAAGGTTACGCCACTGCTCTTGCGTGCTGGTCCAGTAACCTTTGCTGTCGTCAGCGGCAAAAACGATGGTCGGAGCAATTTTTGCTAATTCATCGTATTGCTTAGCCGCACGTGAACCGACAATGATCAAATCTGGTTTTTGAGTATAAATCGTTTCGAAATTTGGCTCTGACAAGCTACCAGCGGAAACAAATTTATAATCGCGGTATTGAGCAAGATAGTCAGGGAACATGCTAACGGTTGAGATCGCGACTGGCTCTACACCCAGTGTCACTGCGGCATCCAATGCACCGACACCAATGACAACCACACGCTCAGGGTTACTTTCTAATTTTGTGGTCCCTTTCGCATGGGTGATTTCGACCATTTCTGCATTTGCGCCAAATGCGACTAAGCCTGATAGCAAGGCCAATGTTGAAACTTTCATACTCAACTCCATAATTACTAATGCAATGCATTATCATTTAGATTTGTAACAAAGTCATCTTTCCTTTACGTTTTTTACATTGGTAAATTTCTTTGGCGCCTCGTTAATAAATGGGTTTACAACCCTCAGCTCTGTTAACGTTTTACTGCGTTGCGGTCGCTCACTTCATATGGCACAAAAAAGCCCTGACAAGTTTTCACTCATCAGGGCGATGGTTAGTAAGCCGTTCAAGCATCTCAATGATGACGAAACGCTATTATCCGTTTAGAAGAAGCTGATATTGCCACGACCATTTGAATTTCTTGTCGGTGCTTGTTCTGTCTCAGCTTGCTTAGACTTAGGCTGTTTATCCGCTTTGTTTTTGGCTTGCGATTTCGCTTTCTTATTCGGATTCGCTGACTGGCTTAAACCTGCGGTATCGACCACACCGCCGTCATGACTTTTCAACTTACCCGCTTTATTAGCTTGGTTTTTCTTCTTATTTGCCGCAGATGCTTTTTGGGCTTTTTTCTCTGCTGCGGCCTTTTCTTGTTTGGTTGGTTTGTCTTCTGGTTCAGTGATCGGCGCATCACACACCACCACGTAATATTCTTGGTTAAACTCGAAAAAATCGCCATCGTACATTTTACGACGTTTACGCGTTTCAAGTTCACCGTTAACCGCAACATAGCCTTCCGAAATCAGATGTTTTGCTTCGCCGCCACCGCCTACAAGATTTGCGATTTTAAACACTTTGTACAGCTCAATTGGATGAGAGGAGACCTCAATACCAATTGCTTCAATTTCAATTTCATCGCCCTGTTCTTGCCAATTGGCATCTTGGTTCAGTTCTGACATCTTGCAACCCAAATATGAAAACGTCGAGTCTGCCCTTTCTTCCTCATTCACTCAAGTGTTTTGTTACAATTTAGGCTCGAGTTTAAAGCGACACAAATCGCGCAATATACGAGCAAATCAAACGAAAAATCATGTCCTAGGCCGCCTAAATACAAGGGTTGGCACACAATATTAGAGTATTTAATCTAATATTTTCCAATTTTGTCGTCTAGACACAAATAGTTAGTAGCATACTGCCTGTGAATGATGTAAAAACGCTATCCAATTTATACAGCGTGTGTCTGCTTGTTGAACCGTTCAGCATAAAGTGAACGTAAAAAATTTAGGTTATAAAACTAATGGGAACACATTTGCATAGTCTGCTTGAACGCCAAGATGAAGTGCTTACAAACAGCCATGCCTTTTCGATTGATCCAAAACCGCATTTGGATACGTCAACGCCGTTATCTGGCGGCGAGCTAGACTCGTTGATGAACAATCATTTTAAGTACGTCATTGATGTGCTGAACGATGGTCTGTTTTACATGACGGATCCTCACCATGTGTTCTTCTATAACCCTGCATTTTATCAACAGTTTGGCCTTGAAACCGGAGTACAGCCGATCAAACATTGGCTAGACCGAATTCACCCACTCGACAGACAAAACTTTGAAGCGCAAATAGCAGAACATATTCAAGGTGAAGAATGTAAAAAAATCACTCAATATCGTGTACGCAAAACCAATGGGCAGTATATTTGGATCGCAGGAGAAGGCATCAGTAAATCCCTGGATGGAAAACGTTTTTTAATTGGTTGTCATCGCGACATTTCTGACAAAAAACTAATGGATACCTACATACAACAAGCTGCGTTTCGCGATAGCGCATCTGGGCTTTCTAATGCACAAAAGCTGGCGGTTGACCTTGAGGCTCTTAAGCTAGCCAGTAATGACCACCATTCGTTAATCTATATTCACCTAGAAGATATTCGCTCTTATTTGTCGATTCACGGACCGCAGATCTTACGTAACCTAATGGGTCACTTGCTCTCGTCACTCGATGCGCTTTCCGATACCTTCGTCGATATCTACCGTGTGCGATCCGATGATTTCGCTATTCTGGTACAGGGGCATTACGACAGCGACCAAATCGAGCAACTTGGCCAGCGTATTCTTACTACCTATTTAGACTCTATCCAAGCCAATGGTTATTTATGGGGCAACGATATCGGCATTGGTATCTTACCCAACTTTGACATCCAACTGACCAGTGAAGAATTAATTAAAATTGCATCTCAAACGAGTCAGTTTTCTCGAGAGAAGCAGCAAAATCAATTAGCCATTTACCATCATTCAACCAAACAAAAAGTTGACCGTCATTTCTATATCGAACGTGAACTATCTCGAGCGATCAGTGACAATACGCTAAGCGTTCGGTTTCAACCTATCATTGATGCCCAAAAATGCGTCATTGCCAGTTTCGAAGCATTGGTACGTTGGCACGACAGTGAGATCGGCCCAATCTTCCCTGACGAGTTCATCTCCGTGGCAGAGAAGAAAGGCTTGATTGTTGAACTAGGCTATCTGGTTTTTAATAAGGCCTGTCAGTTTATTAAACGCTACCAAGACACTCACCAAAGCCAAGTGCGCGTGAACGTTAATGTATCGGTACTGCAACTTCTTAATAGCCAATTCCCAGAGCAAGTTAAACGTATTGCCGATGAGTATGGTATCGAGACAAGCCAGATCGTGTTAGAACTGACTGAAACCGTGATACTTGATGGGGATAAAAACGCGGTATCCCAACTTCATCGTTTGGATGAATTTGGTTTTAGACTCTCTCTAGACGATTTTGGGGCTGGTTACACCTCGCTAAACAGCTTTTTTGAATTGCCGCTCAAACAAATCAAAGTGGATAAGTTGATGGCGTGGAAATCCCTCGATAACCCATCCACATTTCAATACCTGCGTTTTATCACCCAGTTGTGTCATGCAAACAATGTCGACGTGGTGATTGAAGGGATTGAAAACGCGGCAATGCAGCGCACATTTACCGAAATGGGAGCTAACTACTTACAAGGCTTTTGGTTTTCCAAGCCACTCTGTTTAGCCAGCGCGAGTCACGTCACACTCATTTAACAAGAACAAAGCGTAGACTAGGCATGCCGCCTAGTCCTTGAGATTAAGAGAGGTCCACCAGCTCTCGAGTGTATTCATGGCTTGGCTGACCAAATAACTGCTGAGTTTCCCCCTGCTCAACAATTTCACCATTACGCATCACTATCGTGTAATGGCATAGCGAACGAACCACATTTAAATCATGACTGATAAATAAGTAGGTCAACTTATGCTTTTGCTGCAGGGATTTGAGCAATTCTAGTATTTGCGCCTGTACGGTGCGATCGAGTGACGAGGTCGGCTCATCCAGCAGTATAAACTCCGGTTTTAGCACTAACACACGCGCAATGGCGATGCGCTGGCGCTGACCTCCAGAGAACTCATTTGGATAGCGAAAACGGGTGTCGGGATCCAAATCCACCTCTTGCATCGCTTTGACGATCTCAGCATCGATTTGCTCTTCACTCAAATCCGTGTGAACCAATAAACCTTCTCCGATGACTTGTGCGACTGACATTCTCGGATTCAACGCAGAGAATGGGTCTTGAAATACCACCTGCATTTTGCTGCGATACGGCAGCATCGCTTTGCGATCAAGCCCTTGTAACTCTTGTTCCTGATAACTGATTGATCCTTCCGAATTCACTAAGCGCAATATCGCCATTCCGGTGGTTGATTTGCCTGAACCACTTTCACCAACCAACCCAATCGAATGGCCCCGCTTAAGCTGAAACTCCATATTAGTCACTGCTTTAACATGCGAGACCACACGCTTGAACACGCCACCGGTAATTGGGAACCACACTCGCAGCTGTTCGACACTTAGCAAGGTTTGTGCAGCGCTGTCCACTGACACCGGCTCGCCTTTCGGATCGGAATTAATCAGTAGCTGAGTATACGGGTGTTGAGGCTGGTAAAATACTTGCTGGCAATCGCCCACTTCAACCAATTTACCATTTTGCATCACCGCAACACGATCAGCGATACGACGAACAATACTCAAGTCATGAGTAATGAAAAGCATCGCCATGCCAAGCTCTTGCTGCAAGCGTTTAAGCAAATCAAGAATTTGCGCTTGTACTGAGACATCCAGCGCTGTCGTTGGCTCGTCGGCAATCAGCAATTCAGGCTCATTGATCAGCGCCATAGCAATCATGACACGTTGACGCTCACCACCCGACAATTCATGCGGGTAAGCGTTTATTTTGGCTTCTGGCGAACGAATTCCAACTTTATTGAGCCACTCTATCGCTAATGCTTCTGCTTTTGTTTGTCTCAAGCCACGATGAATCGCGACCGTTTCCACCAATTGCTTACCAATTTTATGCAGCGGATTTAACGACACCATCGGTTCTTGGAAGATCATCCCTATCCGCGCTCCGCGAATGCCACGTAACTGACGCTCCGAGCAAGAAAGGATATCAATGCCATCAAATTGAATTCGGCCATTAAGGTAGTGTGACGAGCCTTTCGGTAGCAACTTTAAAATCGCATTGGCGGTCACCGATTTACCCGAGCCACTTTCACCAACCAGCGCAAGCGTCTCGCCTTTTTTGATGCTCAATGAAACATCATAGGTCACTTGCTCAATCGCTTTGTCACGGCCAAAACCGAGCGACAGCGAATCAATCGTCAACACGGTTTTTGCATCACTAATACCACCATCACTTCCACTAGCATGGAGAGGTTGAAGAGTATTCGTAGCCATTACGCTCTCCCTTGTTGGTGCGGATCAAAAGCATCGCGAACGGCTTCACCGATAAAGACGAGTAACGTCAACATAATTGACAATATCGCAAAAGCAGAAAGCCCAAGCCAAGGCGCTTGTAGATTAGCTTTGCCTTGCGCTAGAAGCTCACCCAGCGATGGCGAACCGGCTGGCAAACCAAAACCTAAGAAATCAAGTGAGGTCAAAGTGGTCACCGAGCCTGACAGAATAAACGGCATCATGGTCAGTGAGGCCACCATGGCATTGGGCAACATATGACGCAACATAATCCGTTTATCATCGACCCCCATTGCTTGGGCTGCTCGAACGTAATCGAAATTACGACAACGTAAAAACTCTGCACGTACAATTCCGACCAAACTCATCCAACTAAACAGCACCATAATACCCAATAGCCACCAAAAATTTGGCTCAACAAAACTGGATAGGATGATCAATAAAAACAGCGTTGGCATGCCTGACCAGACTTCGATAAAACGCTGGCCAAACAGATCAAACCAGCCGCCATAATAACCTTGGCTTGCACCAACCACTACGCCAATCACACTCGAAACAATGGTCAACACAAAGCCAAACAACACCGAGATACGAAAACCATAAATAATACGCGCCAAGACATCGCGCCCTTTGTCATCAGTACCTAACCAGTTAACGGCATCAGGGGCTGATGGCACAGCGCCAACAATGTTGTAGTTAATGGTGTCGTAACTAAAGCGAATAATCGGCCAAATGATTGAGCCATGCTCTTCAATCAACTCAATCACGTAAGGATCGGTATAGTCAGCTTCCGTTTCAAACTCGCCGCCGAACTGAGTCTCAGTATATTGGTGGAAAATCGGCATATACCACTGCTGCTCATAGTGGATCAGCAAAGGTTTATCATTGGCAATGAACTCGGCAAACAGACTCAACACAAATAGGATCGAGAACAACCACAGCGAGAAATACCCTCGCTTATGAGACTTAAATCGCGCCCAACGCGCTTGATTTAGAGGATTGATCCCTTTTCTTTTGTTAGGCATCTTAGGCTTTGGCACCACGTCCTCTTCCATCGTTTTCTCTATCGTCGCTTTCTCTAACATCAGCGCGCCTCAAAATCGATACGAGGATCGACCCATGTGTAAGTCAAATCCGAGATAATGCTCAGTATCAAACCAAGCAGCGTCATTATGTACAAGGAGCTAAAGACCACCGGATAATCACGCTGAATCGTCGATTCAAAGCCCAACAAACCGATACCTTCGAGTGAGAACATCACTTCAATCAACATTGACCCGGTAAAGAAAATACTGATAAAGGCACTTGGGAAACCAGCAATAATGATCAGCATCGCATTACGAAATACGTGGCGATACAAAATACTGCGCTCATCCAAGCCCTTGGCTCGTGCCGTCACCACATATTGTTTATTGATCTCATCAAGGAATGAGTTTTTTGTCAGCATACTTAAGGTGGCAAAGCCACCAATCACCATGGCAAAAATGGGCAAAGCCAAATGCCAAAAGTAATCTCCGATTTGTTGATACCAAGTGAGCTGGTCAAAGTTACTCGATACCAAACCACGCAATGGGAACCAACTGAAATAGTTGCCGCTGGCAAACAAGATAATCAAGATAATGGCGAATAAGAAGCCAGGGATGGCATAACCTACAATCACAAGCGCACTCGACCAGATATCAAAACGCGAACCATGATGAATCGCCTTCATAATCCCGAGAGGAATCGAAATCAAATAAATGATTAACGTACTCCATAAACCAAGGGAAATAGAAACAGGAAGCCTTTCGACAATAAGATCAATCACATTGCCACCTTTAAACAGGCTTTCACCAAAATTAAACGTGGCGTAATTCTTCAGCATCTCAAAATAGCGCACATGAATGGGTTTATCGAAACCAAACTGCTTTTTGATCTCTTCCACCACTTCAGGGTCTAAGCCACGTGAACCTTTATAGCCAGTTGGCCCCACCTCTTTCGAGACATCCAGTTCCACCTCGCTACCACCACCGGCAAAGCGTTCCATGATGCCTGAACTTTGCCCTTCAATTTGGGCGATCGCTTGTTCAACCGGACCGCCGGGAGCAATTTGAATAATGAAGAAGTTGATAGTGATGATCGCCCACAGCGTGGGGATCACCAATAACAAACGTCGAAATATATAAGCAGCCATTTATCCCTCTTTAACGACGTTTTTCCGGTAGCAGTGAGCTTTTTTCTTGTGAAATCCACCATGTGTCAATGCCGAGATCGTATTTTGGCATCACTTCTGGACGTTCAAACTTGTCCCACATCGCAACACGATATTTGCCAATGTACCATTGGGGAATAATGTAGTAATTCCACTGTAATACGCGGTCTAACGAGCGGCCAAGTGCCAAAAGCTTTTCTGGGTTTTGCTGATTTTTCACGATGTCTTGGGTCAGTTGGTCAATCACCGGATCCATCACCCCTGCGGTGTTGTAGGTGGAGTCGATGTAGCTTGAGTTCCACATAATCAACAGATTCGGACTTGGGTATGGATTGGCACCATAAGTGGACGACAGCATATCAAAGTCACGATCACGCAGACGCTTGATGTATTGCGTGCTATCAACCGAACGGATCTTCATATTGATGCCCATACGCTTGAGGTTTTTCTGCACTGGAATCGCAATACGTTCGGTGGTTGGGCTGCGAACTAAGAATTCGAATTCGAGCGGCTGACCGGTTTCTACATTGGTCATCACTTTGTTTTGCAACTCCCAACCAGCTTCTTTTAGCAAGGCAAACGCGCTACGCATCTGATTACGGATTCGACCAGAACCATCGGTCACAGGTGGCTGATACTCAGCGGTAAATACCCGTTCTGGTATCTTACCTTTTAATGGGGTCAACACCGCAAGTTCGGCTTCCGTCGGTAAACCTGTTGCTTCATAGTCGGTATTTTGGAAGTAACTGCGAGTACGCGAATATTGGTTGTAGAACATGTTTTTGTTCATCCACTCAAAGTCCATCGCGTAGTTAAGTGCTTCCCTTACTCTTGGATCGCTAAAGACTGGGCGTTGGGTGTTGAAAACAAACGCCTTGGTCGATTCTGGCTTGTGGTGCGGGATCTCTTGCTTAACAATGAAGCCCTTGTCGAAGTTCTGCCCGGTATAAGAACTGGCCCAAAATTTGGCTGAGTTTTCTAAACGAAAATCAAACTCCCCCGCTTTAAAGGCTTCCAGCATGACCGTGTCGTCACGATAGTAGTCGTATTGGATCTGAGCAAAATTATCCCGACCAATATTAACCGGCAGATCTTTTGCCCAGTAATCGTCAAGACGGGTGTAAGTGACACTTTGGCCAGCTTTATAATCGCTAACTTTATAAGCAGAGCTGCCTACTGGTGGCTCAGAGAGAGGCTGGGAGAAGTTTTTGTCTTGCCAAAAGTGTTTCGGCAGTACTCTTGTCGATTGGGCAAAACTAAACATTTTTTCACGGTTCGGTTTCGCCATATCAATCCTTACCACCAAATCACTTTTCGCGGTGACTGACTTAATGTCTTGATAATAAACTCGGTACTGAGGCACGCCTTCAGTCATAAACTTATCAAAACTAAACGCAACATCATGAGCGGTAATGGGTTTGCCATCATGAAAACGCGCATTAGGGTTAATATTGATCTCTAACCAGGTGTAGTCATCAGAGTAACGAACGCTCGAAGCAATCAACGGGTAATAAGCATCAATCTCATCACTAGGGCTATACATTAGTGTGTCATACAACTCACCACTGCCTTGTGCTGCGACCCCGCGAGAAGCAAAGCGGTTAAAGTTATCGTAAGTGCCTACAACACCGTAAGTCACTTTACCGAATTTAGGTGCATCAGGATTGACGTAATCAAAGTGGACAAAGTTTTCAGGGTACTTGGCTTCGCCAAACCCGACGAGAGTGGTGCTTTTAATCACCGCTGAGATGGCACCTGAACTGACTGCAGACAGAAAACTGGCCAATACTAGACCTTGAATCTTCCTCATGACTACTCCCTTAGCATGCTAATCTATTTTTATAATTCAATTACTTGAGTAAGTATATACGAAAAAACGTATTCGGACAGAAAACCAATCCGACTGGATGCTACTTGCTGAGACGTCAATCGCTATAATCTCTATAAACAATAAAACCCGCAATTCGCGGGTTTTATTTCAAGCAACGGTCATCAAACGGCTATCTTCAATCGCCAATCTTAATACACCATATTTATTACATTTGCTTGCAGCATGCTTAGGCTAAAGCATTTCTTTAGCAACCAACTGCAGCAAAAAGGTTTCACGCTCAATGCTCATGCCCTTTTGTGGGCTTTCCGCCATTGTTTTTTCATTATGAGCAATCGCTGCATGAATGTTCATCCAAACCGGTTTCATGCCATTTTTTACTTCATAATCTTCATAGGCAGTTTCACCTAATTGGCGATCGATTTTGCAGGTATAACAGTAAGAAATCATGTGCATCACGTCTGCATTATCCTTGTACCAAGGACGAAATTCTTCATAGATACCATACGGTTTGATGTTATGGATATTTTGCGCGCCCGTCTCTTCTTCAAGCTCACGAACCATGCCTGCAATCATATCTTCGCCGTCATCAAGGCCGCCACCAGGAATGGTGTAATCGTGATAACGCTCAGTGTAGAGCAGTAAGATATCTTCGCCATCAATAACAATCGCGCGCGCGGCTTTACGTTGAAAGACCGTCTTATCGTCAAGATGTTCGATGTCAGAATGAATGGTGGTTTTTAAATGTCTCATTGGTACAACTGGTCAGCAAAACAAGGCGGCTATCCTAACACAGCCACTCAAATGACCAAACTCGAATCGGGGTAACCCCTTCCTCTATTTTTTGATTACGGTGCAACCGTTTGGCTTATTGTTACACAATATTTGTGGTTTATTTCACTAATGATTCGCGTTATTAATAGTCTATAGCTCCTAAGGTTTACGTATCACTGGTTATCGTTGCTTTGTGTGCATCTGTCTACAGCTAATCAAGGTACTGCACGTGATTTACGCGACTGGGCCAAGGTTGCCTTGATGATTAAAGTGGCCTTGTTAACAGAGGCAGCCTTGTCGGCAAAAGCAGCCGTTTCAACAAAAGCAACGACGCTTCATCGCGTAGCCTGAGCTAATATCACTAATATTTGAATCTGTTTTAATCGAGGTGCTCTATGATAAACGTGGCGATATTTAGTAGTAAATCCTATGACGAGACCTCTTTCTCTAAAGAGAACCAGCATTTCGGCTTCACACTTCACTATCACGACTTCGCGCTATCAAAAAAGACAGCACGCTTAGCCCAAGGTTGTCGCGCAGTATGCGCATTTGTTAATGATGACCTTTCTGAACCGGTATTACGTGAACTAGCACAGCAAGGTGTCGAACTTATCGCCATGCGCTGTGCCGGATTTGATCGTGTCGATCTCGCCGCCGCCAAAGCGCTTAATTTACAAGTAGTACGTGTCCCTGCCTACTCTCCAGAAGCGGTCGCGGAACACACCGTCGGCATGATGATGTGTTTGAATCGCCGCTTTCACAAAGCCTATCAACGCACTAGAGATGCCAACTTTTCTCTAGAAGGGCTGGTGGGTTTTAACTTTCATGGTAAAACGGTTGGCGTGATTGGCAGTGGCAAAATCGGTCTAGCGACAATGCGTATTCTCAAAGGGCTTGGCATGCATATCTTGTGTTATGACCCTTACGAGAATCCACTCGCTATTGAGCTTGGTGTGACCTATTGCGACAAAGAGACGTTATTTAAAAATAGTGACATTGTCACGCTACACTGCCCAATGTCACCAGATAACTACCATCTTCTCAATGAGAGCGCATTTGATCAGATGAAAGATGGCGTGATGATTATCAATACCAGCCGAGGTGAATTGCTCGATTCTGTCGCGGCGATTGAAGCGCTTAAAAAAGGCAGAATTGGCTCACTAGGCCTTGATGTCTATGACAACGAAAAAGATCTTTTCTTCCAAGATAAGTCTAACGACATTGTTGTCGATGATGTGTTCCGCCGCTTATCCGCTTGTCACAACGTACTGTTTACCGGTCATCAAGCATTTCTGACCAGTGAAGCGCTTGCCAATATTGCCCACACCACACTGAGCAATATTGAAACATTCCAAGCTGGCGAGCGCAGTGGTAACGAACTCATTGATTAACGGCGTCTCAGGATAACAACACATTAAAGTATAAAAGTTCGGCCTCTAAACGAGGCCGATTCTTTATTTTCTATTTTCGCAGAGCATTGAGCTTGGCTTGCGCAATGCCAAACACCGTATCAATCGGATAACTGCCCTCATCGCTTGGCACACCGGCTTGTTTACCTGTAAAAATTTCAATGGCTTCCGTAACATGGTCTATCGCCCAAATGTTAAACTCGTTTCTCTCAACGGCTTTCACCACATCTTGGCGCAACATCAGGTTATGCATGTTAGAGCGAGGAATGATCACCCCTTGAGTGGATGAGCGACCTTTGATCGCACACACATCGAAGAAGCCTTCAATCTTCTCGTTCACCCCTCCAATTGGCTGCGATTCACCAAACTGGTTCATTGAACCGGTAATGGCAATATCTTGTCGATTCGGCTGCTTGGAGAATGCTGATACCACCGCGCAAAACTCTGCCATGCTGGCGCTGTCACCATCCACGCCACCATAGGACTGTTCAAAGGTAATGGTGGTCGTTAATGGGACTTTTGCAGTCTTACCAAATACCGAGGCAAGATAGGCGGTTAAGATCATCACCCCTTTGGAGTGAATACTGCCGCCGAGATCGACACTGCGTTCAATATCGATTACTTCGCCTTCCCCGTAACACGTTGTTGCCGTGATGCGGTTTGGAGCGCCAAACATATATTCGCTGGTACTTAGTACCGACAACGCATTCACTTGCCCGACAGCTTCACCTTCTGTGTGGATCAAGGTTGTGCCGTTGATAAAGCCTTCCATTACCGCGTCTTTAAGACGGCTAACGCGTGACTCTTGATTCTCCAGCGCCTCTTCAACATGGCTTGCTCGAATCAAATTAGCATTGGCTTGACGCGCAACATAGTTAGACTCCCTGAGCAGGTTTGCAATATTTGCAGAGTGGAGCGAAATCTTGTTTTGATCACCAGCCAAGCGCGAGCTATGCTCGATAATTCGAGCGATCGCTTTACGGTCGCAATGCAGCATGTTGTTGTCGTGTACTACGCTGGAGATAAAACGCGCGTAATGCAACTCTGAATCAACCGTACGCTTCATTTCATCTTCAAAATCCGCGGTAACGCGAAATAGTTCACTGAACTCCGGATCGTAATGCTGCAGCAATTGATAGGTGCGGTAATCACCAAACAGGATAATTTTAATATCTAATGGGATCGGTTCAGGATCGAGCGATACCGCACCGGTTAAGGTGAGCTCTTTTTCCAATGAGGTAAAACTCAACTGACGTGAACGCAGCGCACGCTTGAGGCCATCCCAAACATAGGGCTGCTCAAGGACTTTTTGTGCATCCATCAACAACACGCCGCCATTAGCACGATGGAAACTACCGGCTCGAATCAGCGAAAAATCGGTGAAAACAGTGCCTTTAAAGGTAGCCGTCTCAATGTAGCCAAACAAGCTGTGATAGTTAGGATTCTCTTCCACCACAACCGGAAATTCGCACGCGGTACGGTTGACCAACAAGTTGACTTTATAACGGCGCGGTAATTTTTTATCTAACGATGCGGCGGCGATTTCGGATTGTTCATTGCCTTGCTCGAGGAAAATATCCGCGTTCTCGACGATATCTTTCTGCAAATCCGTGAGGTAAGTTTTCAGCTCAGGGTACGTCGCGTAGTCTTCTTTCAGCTGTTTGATAAAATGTCCTATCACTTCCAATGTGACATCATCATTAATCTTTTTGATTTTTTCGCTGTATACCTCTTCTAACTCGGTCAGCAAGCGTGCCATATTACGCAGTTTCACTTCGAGCTGATCGATGCTGGCGCCGAAGCGCTCTTGCTCTTTGACCGACAAATCATCAAAGCTCTCTTCGGTATGCAGATCATCGCCATTCATGGCAACAAACTGATAGTCACCTTGGGTGGTGACGGTTAAGCTGATGTTCTGATCTTTTGCTTCTTTACTGATCGATTCAAGCTCTGTTGCCTGTTTAGCCTCAAGTTGCATTTTGAGTTTATCAGTACGGCTTATATAGAGCTCGTTGTCGAACGCTAATGGCATTGCGACCACCAGCTTGGCGATCATCTTTTCAACGTCGTGTTTTAAACGACTGCCCACCCCACAAGGCAACTTGAGCACTTTAGGGGTACGATTATTGTCAAAGTTGGTGACGTAGCACCAATCAAACAAGTTCTCTACATCATTTTTATGACGGTTTAAATAGCGCAGCACCATCGTGCGCTTGCCTAAGCCATTATGGCCAATGGCGTAGATGTTATAACCCTTCTCTTTGATCGACATCGCGAACTCAACCGCTTTTTGGGCACGTTCTTGGCCGACAATTTCATCAATTGGTGCCAATTCTTTTGTCGATTTACTTGGCAATTGCTCCAGCTCTGTTGCGCTGTAAAGCTGACTTACTTCTAGCCGCTGAATCGTCATAGTCATGTCCTTATTGATCAGTGCCTTTATTTACAGTATAGATTAATTCCATTTACATTTTAGTGACTTAGGCCATACACCGAGTTAAGTGGTTATTTTTCAAACAACCACTAGTTAAATGATAATAACTTTCATTTGCATTGGTGAGCTAATTGGCTTTTAATAAAGCGTCTTTTAATTGCCGATGTCCACTTGTTGGCGTGGTATCAATTGGTAGGAGTCTACTTAGATGGAATTGCAGCAATGTTGGTCACATTACCTAAAAGCCGATCAGCTGTTAGAGCAAGGGCATTGGCCTGAAGCGCACTACTTATTTGAACAAGTATTGACGCATTTGCCAGAGCATATCCATAGCGCGCTTAATAACCTAGAAACCAAACCCTGCCAATTTACCTGTCTGGTTACCGGCATTCGCGATGCTGCGGTTGCACAATCGCACATTCTTAATCGTATGGGACAATATGAACAAGCGTTTGATACGTTAAACCAAACTTACGCATTGCTGCAATTTATCTCGTTAGAAGGCTCTGAATTAATTCGTACTATCGGCTCCATCTTAATCAAACATTGCGACGATTTATTGCAGCATATGGCCACATTTTGCTCATCACAACGTAATGCTCGATGGATGTTAGAGTTGGAAACCCTGCAAAAGGCACACCATCACTTTGATGCGCTAAAGCAGTCTTATCATGGTAAACAAAATACAGCGTTGATTAACTAATATTAATTAACTAATCAGGCTAAATAGATGACTATCTAGAAATACTCTGCCATCTCTAAATAGCGCATTTTGATGTGTTCGATAAGTAACTTTACTTTCTTCGGCGGCTGACGAGTAAAAGGATATACCGCATAGATGCCCAAACATTTGCCAACTTGCTGAGGGAATAGATCGATCAGATCACCGCGTTTCAGGTCATGGTAAACCAAGCAGCGGGGCATATAAGCAATACCACAACCTGCCAACGTTGCTTTGCGCAGCGCCGTGGCATTATCTGTTGAGAAATTACCTGATACTTTGACAATGGTGTTCTTTTTTTCACCCTTAAATTCCCATTCTCTTGCACCCGTCGTTTGATAGACATATTGCAAGCAGTTGTGATTGAGTAATTCACTTGGTAACGTCGGCTGACCACAACTTTGGATATAGCGAGGTGAACAGCACACGACCCATTGAGAATCAAGTATATGCCTAGCAATCAGGCTAGAGTCTTCTAGATAGCCGGTTCTGATCACCAGATCATAGCCATCTTCAACCAAATCGACAAAGCGATTATTGAGCGACATATCGATGGTTAAACCCGGATGTAAGTTGCAAAATTCAGCCACCGCTTGTGCCAATACTAAATCCCCCGAAATCGTTGGTACTGACATTTTTATATGGCCAGAAACGCTCTCACCATAGCCTGAAACTGAATCTATCGCCTCTTGTGTGGCTTGTTTAACGTTCTTGGCCCCTTGCAGCAACGCACGCCCAGCTTCGGTGAGTGTCAGTTTGCGCGTAGTGCGATACAACAACTGCACGCCGGCCTGCTCTTCTAACCGTGCAATTCGTTTACTGACTACCGAGTTGGTGAGATGATTTTGTTCGGCAACCTTGCTAAAACTGCCAAGCTCTTGAACTTGAGAAAAGAGGATAAGATCGTCTGCTCGCATGTCATTGCGCCATTTTTGGAAAGAATCGCTGTTATTATCTCCCTTAGAGAATAAGAGATAAAGCAATTACCCACAAACGCGCAGCATTGTGATCACATAAATTCTACTTAATCTATGCAACTGAACGATTCAGATATCGATAGTCAATGTCTGTTCTGAATTTGTATTCTTGATTTGTATTCAAAATCAGAATCGTGAATGGCTATTGTCGGTGAGTATAAAATGAAGCAATAGTGAATTGAAACTAGCAGTAGTGTGACGCTGTCACTAAAAAGGCATTAACTACTAAGCCATTAAGCTCCCAATCCAGCAATAAGACTCGTAGGGACAAAGATGATGGCGATATAAAAACCACAGCAAACATTCTTAGCCTATTACAGTCAATGCCTACTGCGGTCAGTACCAACAAGCGTTTGCGGCTATAGACCAAAACCAATTCTTGGCTGCTTACGCACCGAGCGTACACCCCAAGGGCTAAGATCCGGCTTCGGCTTGCCAGCATAATCACCAAGGCAAATGTACCCTTTCGCAAGATAGCGGTATAAAAAGTCACCACCATTTAGCGCAGCCGATTTGTCATCACCTAACGGTAAGCGGATGCGTTCAATACGTAGATCTGACGCAGCACGAAAGGCAGGGTAAACCGTTGAATTGATTGGGTGTGAGGCTAAGTCTTGAATAATTGCTTTATCCGACATTCTTGCCGATGTTTGGCTAAATAGCATCACCAGGCGCATTTGTTGCTCCGATGAAACAATGAGCATTTCCATAAATTTCTTTCCTATAAAACAAATCGACACAGCTTTGGCGCTGTTTATGTTATGGCAGGCATGGCAAGAGGCTCTAAAATGCAAGCGCTGAACATAAATATAGACAGAAGATAATTCGCTGGCGATCGTGTTAAAATCAGTCAATATTGTGAGCAATACGTTCGTCGCGACACTCGTATGAGCCCATTTCAAAGTATCGACAAATCCAAGGGCGATTTTCGTAAATCGTACACATGTACGTTTCTCTATCGAGCGCCGAGCACCAACCATCCTCTAAACGCAGCAGAGTCTCACCACCCCATTCATCGTAGGCGATGTGCTCTTCAGGCACCCCGGTATCACTAATGATCATGACCTCAAGCTTACAGCAGCAAGCTTTGCAGTCAGAACATGAGATGTCGGTGGTGGGTACATTTCTAATCGGAATTGTCATGGTATCTACAATAAGCTCAATTGCGGCTTCAATGGCCGAATACTACTCTACTTTGCACACCGATATCGGAGTTTCTCGTGCTCAATGCAAAAATAGTCGCAGCGAGACGTAATGCACAAGCAGATATTCGATCGTCGTTAGGATAGGAACAGTATTGTTGGGCTAGCATGTAAACGCAATATCCAAACCAGAGATTGCGCTTACTCAATACGAGCGTGTTCACACGGCTATAGGGCCTTGAGTGTCACCCTAAAATGCAAACCAACTCGAATCATCCTGCATGTAGATGACTATACGGTTGGGCGGAACTGAGCTTGGATGCCAACTAAGAAGTTACGGAGAGTTTGATCTTTACACTCGCGGTAATGCTTGTTTTCTGGTTTACGGAAGAAAGCGCTCAACTCATGTTTGCTTAATTCGACATTCGCCAGTTTCATAATTTCAAGAATCTCTTCCGCTTTTAGGTTCAAAGCAATACGAAGTTTTTGGAAAACCATGTTGTTGTTAAGCACTTGCTCAGGCTGAGGTTGTTCACCTTCACGCTTACCACGTTTCAGATTGATAAAGCCGTTCAAGAACACCGCCAGTTCACCATCAACCATTTTGATAAAATCAGCATCATCTTCTTTTTTCAACCAAGCGACCACTTGCTCTTCGGTGGTGTTGAAATCGGCTAATGCGAAAACTTCAACCATAGCGCTATCATTTAAATCAAAGGTATAGCGTACGCGGCGTAAAATATCATTATTGGTCAAAATAGTTCCTAGTCTTAGGTAGTACCAGCTTAATCAACGCGATTACTGGTGAGCGGCGGATTCTAGCAGAGTTGTTCGTCATACCCTATCATTTGATGCGTAATTTCAACGTCTCATTTCGCGCTCTAGCTTCTAGTTGTACTTCGAGGTGTAGCTTCGAGGTGTAGCTTCGAGGTGTCGTTTCGCTGTCTACCTCGGCTAATGTGAACAAAGCGTTACCCACCCCACTCTTGAGGAGCGGGCAACATACGAGGCAAGAGAAAAGTGCTAAACATACCGGCAATGTCAGTGTTGATATAGCAAGGGGGCAAAACTTCAATTCACATGACTATATAGTGCTTTATCAATTGAGCGATATAAGTATAATCGCCGCTTTATTGCGTCATACCCATTGTTAAAGAGTCCATCATGTCTAAATTATTTTTCAAAGGTCGAATTGAGACGAGACAAAATCACGTCCTTTCTGGCTTCAACGTAAATCGTGACGTAAAAGCTGGTACTGCTGAAGCCCCTCTTTCAGTGACCGTAGCAAACGAACAACGTAAAGTTGAGATTGAAGCACTGTTGGCTGAGCACGCTTTAATTGCCAATATCGTTGTTGATGCAGACCAAGCTGAGAACATTTCTGAGCTTGATATCATCATTAATAAGCCTAAAACGATTCGTTTTGAAAAGACTCCAAACCGCAACGAACCGTGTCTTTGTGGTAGCGGCAAAAAATACAAAAAATGCTGTGCATAATCGCACCTTATCGTCGATTTCACACAGTAATCAAACCGCCAATTGGCGGTTTTTTGTTATCTATCGATCGCTATTCGCATTCAGCAAACCCATGATCTTGTTTACAGTGTCACACTTCTTTCGATAGCTGAGCCAAATAGTCACGCATAAACTGCGTTCTTATTTGCGCCTCTGCTCGTGCTGATTCCGTATTCATGGTATCAGCGAGCTTAAACAACTTGAGGTAAAAATGGTCAATGGCAAAACGACGATCGTCAGCCGCTCTTTGCAAGCAAAATGGATCGTCAGGATGATACAGATCCACGCCTAGTTCACAGCTTACTTGTAGGCAACGAGCAATCCCTATTGCCCCCAGAGCATCAAGCCTGTCGGCATCTTGTACAATTTGGGCTTCCAAGGTTGTCGGGATGATATTGGCGCTATAACTATGCGCGACAATAGCATGATGGATCGAAGGCAAATACGTTTGCGGATAGTCAATGGTACGTAAAAAACTCACCGCTTTTTCAGCCGCGAGTTGTGAGCTTTGACTACGATCTGGGTGATTTTTTGCCAATGACACACAATCATGCAAGTACGCCGCAGGTAATACAACTTCAATTTGCGCACCTTCCGCTTGGCACAACTGCTTGGCCATTTTGACGACACGTAGAATATGATGAATATCGTGCGCTTGATCTTGCAGCATTTGCTGTTTTACAAACGCTAAGATCGGCCCTTCAAACCTTGCTGCCATGTTACCTTTGCTCCTACTTATGACCTACACACTATCCAGTATTTCATTTAGCTCTACTTAGCTCGGATAGTTTGCCATTATTGGCTGGCATGAAAAACGACAAACAATAGCAATTGAATGACGAAGATCACCAATTCAACTCAACGCAGATACAAAAAAGGCCTAGATTGCTCTAGACCTTTTGAATAGAAACCGCAGTTTCTCTGCGATGAACGACGCAACTTACACGTAGTAAGCTTCAACCGTGCCTTTTAGCGTAATTAGAATTGGCTGACCACGGCGATCGAGTGCTTTAGGTGAAGGGATTTTTACCCAACCTTCGCTGATGCAGTACTCTTCAACGTCAGTACGCTCTTTACCATTTAGACGAATACCGATTTGGTGCTCGAAACATTCTTCTACGAAAAACGGGCTACGTGGGTTGCCTGCTAGGTGATCTGGCAATGCTGGTTTGTTATCGCTCATGTTCATATTCTTATAGAAAATAAAAAGTGCGTCATTGTAGACAATCTAGACCCTACGCTCAAGGTGGAAATAGCACTAGAAAGTACGTTCCTTCAACGATCGAATTCTATTTCGCCTCTCCCCTACCACCAAAACGCAAGCTTTAAGTTTCAATACAATACCGTTTTCAGTAAGACTACTTCGGCACTTTGGTTTCAATATTAAGCTGCCCTGCAAGACCTGCTTCTCGATGCACGCTCAGTGCTTTAAATTCATCACAACTGGTCATCTCAATTAACGCCTTACGCGATGGGTACTTAACTATGACAAACGCGTCCCAGAGCTCGTCAACCTGACCAAGAATAAGATCCGTCACGTCAGAATAAAACACCACTTCGGCACCATATTTTTCCAGAACTTGTAACATTGGCTGACCATACAACTCATACGCTTGTTTACCACTAAGGCTACAAGCACGCCCATCAGCATAGACCGCTTTATCACGAAACTTAAACAGGTTCAGCAAATGGACTTCACCACTATCCGGCGACGATTTTAGTCTCTCCATCTGTTCCGTCGATGGGTAGAGTTGATTTAGAACTTCCATATTCTTTCCTCATAGTCATTGAATCATTCATCACTGCCGAGTTTTGTTAGGTGGTATAGCAATGTCACTTTGATCAATGGTAGTGCTGGGCTACAATCGCTATTTTGTATGATGAGCCAGTAACAATGCCCTTTAACAATGATCTTGATGTCATGTTTACCTATTTGGAACGTTTCTGTAAAGAGCCGCATATGTTGGCACTCGATGAAGTCTGCGATGACCAGATCAACCTGATGCTTGATTTTTTAACCCTAGCCCACAAATTAAAGTGCGATATCTATGCAACTGGCAGCCTGAAGAGTTCTCACTTTTTGGGGCTTGGCGTGTTTACACTTGAGCAAAGTGTTGCACCGCAAGGTAACTTATTTCTCAAAATAGAAGCCCATCAGCTGTACATTTCATTTGAGCTCGACAACTGTAATGAAGGCAATCTGCTGACACCAATACGCGTCATCGATGCATTAACCTATCTAGCCGACATGAAAGGCCATGGCCTGCTGCCTGAGCACTACTCGTAATTAAAGGGGGTTGCTGGGAGTAGTATCATCTGAGCTTCCAATCAAAGCCCCCTCAACTCATCATCATATTCGCAGCCATAAGCATGAGTAGCACTGCAAAGACTTTTTTGATCGTCGCTACCGGTAAGGTCTTCGTGGCTCTCGCCCCAAATGGCGCGGTGAACCACGAGGTACATACAATACCAAACAACGCCGGCAAATAGACGAATCCGGCAAAGCCATCTGCCAATAACAGATGGCGGCTACCCGAACTGATGTAACCAATAGAGCCAAATATGGCGATAACAATCCCGCAGGCAGATGCGCAGCCTATGGCTTTTTTCATATCGAGAGAGAAAAAGGTTAATAGTGGAACCAAGAGTGCACCACCACCAATGCCTATCATCGCAGAGAGTCCGCCCGTCATCGTCGTAAGCACGGTTAACATGCCTTTATTTGGCATTTTACGCTCATTCGATGTCTCATTTTTGCTGCTATAAAACATTTTAATCGCAATCAACACCGCACTCACTGCAAATACAATCCGCACCATCTGTTCAGATAACAGCGCGGCCATAAAACCGCTAATAAGCGCCCCAAAAGCAACACCACTCATCACCCACGGGGCAAGACCCCAGGGTACATTGCCATTTTTGTGATGCGCTATAGCGGAAGACGTCGACGTAAATAATATTGACGCTAAAGATGTGGCGATAGCAACGACAACCACTTGCTCGGATGGCACCACAGAAAAGTGCAGTAAAATGCTACTCAGCACGGGAACAATGACTAACCCACCACCGATGCCAAGAAGACCCGCCAAGAAACCCACGCCACTACCTAGCAACGCACAGTATATGACTAACAACAGCAATTCACTCATTTCATTCATCCATAAATATAATTAACCAGCAGAATAAGGTGGTCGCTAAAAATATTTAGCACCCCTTCACAAGGCCAAATAATATAAACGACCTTCAGGTTAACTTTCAAACCCAATGGAACATGAATGTTTTTCATAATTAGCGTGAAAGAATAACATTATTAATTACCACCCAACGTGGGTAAAACTCTCTTTTAATAATCAACCATGGTTACACTGCGCGTTCTAATCTAGGTTGTTAGAGAAAACAAAACATTACAAATCATAATGACTTAAACGAACGCCGCGCTAATTGGATATCAAATCGACATGAATAATCATTTCAACTTTATCGTCAAGAGCCTTTCTCTCGATGAGAATTATCACCCTGCTGATAGCACTCGCATCACAACTAACTTTGCCAATCTCGCGAGAGGTGAGCATCGCCAAACGAATTTACGCAATGCACTAAAAATGATTGATAATCGCTTTAATTCCCTCGCACATTGGGATAATTCGAAAGGAGATCGTTACTCGGTCGAACTTGACATTATTTCGGTTGATATGGATATTCAAGATGGCGAACAGACATTCCCATCAATTGAAGTATTAAAGACGTACATTGTCGACAATAAAACCAATCAACGCATTGAAGGCATTATTGGCAACAATTTTTCCTCTTATGTTCGAGATTACGACTTTAGCGTATTACTACTGGAACATAATAAAAACAAAACGACATTTAGCATTCCAGAAAACTTTGGAGAACTGCACGGCAAGTTATTTAAACACTTCGTCAACTCTCAGGTTTATCAACAAAACTTCAATAAAAAACCCGTTATTTGCTTGAGTGTTTCAGACAACAAAACTTACTACAAAACGGAAAATGAACATCCAATTTTAGGCTCCGAATATCAACCCAATGAGTCGTCATTGACCGAGCAGTACTTCCAACAGATGGGCTTACAGGTGCGCTACTTTATGCCACCAAACAGTGCGGCGCCATTGGCTTTCTATTTCTTTGGTGATTTGCTTAATGATTACACTAATCTAGAGCTTATCAGCACCATCAGTACCATGGAAACGTTCCAAAAAATCTATCGTCCTGAGATTTACAATGCCAATGCTACTGCTGGTAAGTGTTACCAGCCCAACCTAAAGAGCTCAGATCACTCTTTGACTCAAATCGTGTATGACCGCGAAGAACGCAGTCGCTTGGCGATTGAGCAAGGAAAGTTCGCTGAAGAACACTTCATTAAGCCCTATAAGACCGTCCTTGAGCATTGGTCTGAAAATTACGCTTAATCCTGAACCCAAATTGATGGCAGTATTTACTATGGCAAAACTATTACCCACTTCAACATCAGGCAGTTTACCTAAGCCCTCTTGGCTTGCACAACCAGAGACACTTTGGTCACCTTGGAAATTGCAAGATGAAGAACTCATACAAGGCAAACAAGATGCTCTGCGTTTGTCGTTACAAGACCAGCAACAATCCGGCATTGACATCGTCAGTGATGGCGAGCAAACCCGCCAACACTTTGTCACTACATTTATAGAACATCTCGATGGCGTTGACTTTGAAAAGCGTAAAACGGTTCGAATTCGTAATCGTTACGATGCAAGCGTACCGACGGTTGTCGGCCCTGTAACCAGGCTGAAACCGGTTTTTGTTGAAGACGCCAAGTTTCTTCGCCAGCAAACCAAGCAAAAAATTAAGTGGGCTCTGCCTGGCCCGATGACGATGATCGACACACTTTATGATGACCATTATAAAAGCCGTGAGAAGCTCGCATGGGAATTTGCCAAGATCCTTAATCAAGAAGCTAAAGAGCTAGAAGCCGCCGGTGTCGACATCATCCAGTTTGATGAACCTGCATTTAATGTCTTTTTCGATGAGGTGAATAACTGGGGTATTGCATGCCTAGAGCGAGCCATTGATGGCTTAAAATGTGAAACCGCGGTGCATATCTGTTACGGCTATGGGATTAAAGCTAACACCGATTGGAAAAAAACACTCGGTTCAGAGTGGCGACAATATGAGGCCGTCTTTCCTAAGCTGCAGCAATCCAATATTGATATCATCTCTCTTGAATGCCACAACTCTCGCGTACCGATTGAATTGCTCGAACTGATTCGCGGAAAAAAGGTTATGGTTGGCGCGATCGATGTCGCCTCTGAAACGATAGAAAGCGCTGAAGAGGTCGCTAGCACGCTGCGAGAAGCGCTGAAATTTGTCGATGCTGACAAGCTCTACCCTTGCACCAACTGTGGTATGGCTCCTCTACCTCGCCCGATCGCTACCGCAAAACTTCAAGCTTTGAGCGCCGGCGCAAAGATCATTCGAAAAGAGTTGGAGTTTAGTTAAAAACAAACTCAGTGCCCCAAAATGTCGACAAACTACGCGGTTTGAGGCACTGAGTTACCGTGAATACTCTGAGTACAATTCAGTCAAGCTTGTTGCTATTCATTAAAATCGGGGGAATCCAATTTAAAGTTTTACCGTTTGAACTGATTGAGACAAAGAATGCTGATGAAAAACCAGCTTTAACTGCCTGATGAAATTTAGGTTTTTGAGCTCAAAAGAACCCCACAGCCCATTCCTATGAACAAGCTGCCTGATACTTTTGCGAGCCTGCCCTCAAACTTTTTCGTGCTCAGCTTTTTGCCTATACGGCAAATGACTAATGCATAACTCAAGTGAATGCTCGCGACAATAACGCAAATCGATAGATACATTATGACAAATTGCGTCGTATAAGACTGATCTGGGTCTAAAAACTGTGGTAGAAATGCCGATAGAAAAATCATCGTTTTAGGGTTGCTCACTGAAACAAAGAACGCCTCTCGGAAAAGGGAGTTTGAGTTTCTGTTCGGGCGTTCAAATTCAAGATTTGCTAATTTGATGCTATCTTTCCTTACCTGTTTGAAGCTCTTCATTCCGAGGAAAATTAAGTACAAACCACCCACACATTTCATGATGAAAAACCATGTAGGTAAACGAGTAAGGAGTTCCCCGACCCCTATACCAACTAAACTAACAATGAGAAGTTGACAAAATAGGTTGCCTAAAATGGTGCTAAAAGCAGACCCAATGCCATATTGAATACTATTTTTAACAACCAACAATACGTTGGGACCTGGCGACAATGTAACAACTAAATACGCAAGAAAAAACATCACCCAAGTATCTAAACTCATTTAACACTCCTTTGCTCAAAAAATAGTGCTCCCTAACAAAAGCAGGCCCGGACATCACGGCTTATAAAAGCCGAAAACGTTATGTGCGGGGACCCCGTCTCAAATACTTTGGTATAAGCAATTTATACACGCCTAGTCATCTTGATATGAGGAACACCGGTACTTTTAGCCACATAAGTTTGCCCTGAAGCCTCAAAACCCTGTTTTTCATACATCGATACGGCATGTAACCTAGCATTTAAATATATTTCGTCTGCTCCCTTTGCAAACGCTTCGTGTATTAGTTTTGTGAGAACTCGAGTACCTAAGCCCCGACCTTGCATGTTTGGAAGAACGACCATCTGTGAAATCTTAAATAGTCGCGGGCTTTCTTCACTTAACCTGCCATATGCGCACAGTAAACCATTATCTACTGCTGCAACATGAAAGCTACTACTTTCAAGATCGTCAAACATTATTTCTCGCGGAAGACCGGGGACACGGAAGAACAAGTCATACCGTAAGTTTAAGGCCTCTTGGTATAGCTCGTCCGTTCGGTCTAAGTGAATAAGTTCCATTTTTTCTCCTTACCCTTGATCCCCCACAAAAAGGGACACTGCATAACGACATACTCTCAAACTCAAACTCAAACTAGGCTTACATGTATCAACACTTACCTTTTCGGCTCATGCTTAGTACACCACCATGCTCAAGCATGAAGTCATGATACTCGTACGCCCTGTATTGTACACCACGATCTGAGTGGATTATGACGCCCTTCGGTGGCTTACGCGACTTGGATACCTTTTTTAGAAATTCAATTTCATCTTTAAGTCGCTTGTTTTCGAGCCTAAGTGCACGGATCTCTTCGGACTCTTTTTTCGAGTAATCTACGCCGTCTAAGGTGTTAAACTGTTTATCAGATAGGCGGGTAAATTGACGTTTCCAGTTGCGGATCTGTTGAGCACTAATGCCCAGTTCTTGGGCAACCGATACAGCCGTTTTCCCTGGAAGTTCGGACAGACGAACCGCTTCTTTGCGGAACTCTTCGGTGTACGCTGGATTTCGATGTTTAGCCATAAATCACCTCTCAATTAGACCCTAGATCTAACTTAGTAAAGTGTCTACTAAACATGGGGAACTCGGGAACA
>NZ_AFWD01000003.1:0-5840 GCF_000222565.1 Vibrio sp. N418 | reverse complement strand
CAATTAAGGGGCGAACAACGCTACCACCCAATCTAACGCATTGTACCGTAAACACTAAATTTGAAGTAGAAGCAAAAGTGCCAAGCGTTGAGAATCCCTCTTAAATTGCTTGTTAGATTTATTTCGCCAATACTGAAACAAGACCGATTATTGAACCAATGAGACCTGTGAAGATAGTAAAGTAGAAGCCGATTGCTTCTCTTTTAGACTTTTTTTCTTCTCTAATTAGCTTGCGCAATGAATAAATACCTTTTGATGTAAGGTAGGTAACAGCTCCATTTTCATCACCAAAATCAAAACTTGTATACACTCCCTGCTCAGATTTTTCAGGCATCGGGATAAGGTACTTGTTGGCTTCACCTCGATAGAAATCAGATTTTCGATATTCAATCCATCTATCTAGTTCTTGGAGATCTTGTCCCAGAAATGATAAATGACCGTTGTCGTTTTGCCCCTGGTAACTTTCTTCAGTCGCTTTAAATTCCTGATGTAACTTTTGAGATGCCTTCTCTAACTTGTGCAACTCGAACCTAAACCTAAGATAACTTATCACCGCTGCCTCCAATAAAATCTAACGCCGCGTTAAGTGGTGAGCAACGCCAACCACCTTGCCTAAACCATTGTGATATAAACACTTAAATGGAAGTATGCCGAAAACGCCATGCGTTGAGAATCCGTCTTGAACGCTTTGTTATATTGCTCATCGTGCGCGCTATTTTTCACGCTCCAACTGCTCTGCTACCATTTTTTTAGTGTGTCTAATAATTTCAACTTGCTCGGCAATATCCCTTTCATGTTTCTCTTTAGCCGCTCGTTTAGATTCCCAGTCGGGGTCATGTGGAAGCATTGCTGATAATAATAAAACGCCTCCCAATACGCACCATAAACCCAAAGAAGTTTTAATCACAGAGTTGGGAATATTACCAATTGACTCAGAGATTACTACTTTAAGATATTTGTATCCGTAAAATGGAATGAGGCATTTTAAAGAGTTTTCACTACGCGCAATAATACCTAATAATCCAGCTGAAATAGCAGGAGAGGACAGCAATAATGGAATCCCAACCAATGCCCCTGACATCAAAAGCGTAACAAAAAGGACAATTACAAGTGTCAAAAAGTAAATTTGAAAATACTGTACGTTACTAGATTTCATAGCTTTCCCGAAAGTTAACTTAACGGCGAAAGATTAACACAATACAGAACGCCATGCCATTAGTAACAATATAACGCCGCGTTAAGTAGTGAGCAACGCCACCACGAAACCTAACCATACCACCTTAAACACAAAACCCAACGATGGAATGAAAAATGCCAAGCGTTGGGAATCTGTCTTAAACGCTTTGTTAAGCGGCTTTTCCACTTGGCTTGAGCCTGAAACCGTCATCATCAAAGTCAGCAACTCGTATTTCAATTGATTCAATCAAGTCGCTCAGTTTAGTCGTAAGCTCTATGATTGTTCCTTTATTGATATTGAGTGGATTACCTGCTTTGTCATACCCACCTCGATGAGCGCAATGATGTCGATTACTTACAGCACGATAAAACCAAGATATGTCTCCAAAACCAAACCCAAAAACACTTGCATACATTTTTGTCGTAGATTTAAGGTTATGAAAGATTACCGAATTAAGATGCTTAGCTATAGTCTCTTTAAGTGTTTCTTGACGAACGAAAATTTCTGAAAGATCAAACCTCATTTTAGCAACCTCAGGGTCACTTTCAACGAGACGCCTTAGTAACGTATCAGACTTAGTCACATAGTGATTAAATGTAGAAAACAGATACCCCTCAGCTGAAGCTATTAAATGGCTATAAAGCATTACATGATGTGCATATTGTGCCTCAGGATCCACTTCAGAGTTTACCAACAACATTACATATTTTAACTGTTGTCGAAATAATTTGATTCGGTTGCTTTCTTCCGGGATCAATAACTGTAACTCATGTTCTTCATGCTGTGGCTCCGTTATTTCAACCCGTACTTCACCATGATTTACAACACACTCAGTGTCATACGCATTATTCTTTATGAGCACGTGATATGGTCTACCGCAACTATCACATTCAACTTCAGATTCACTTTCTTGAAACTGTTCTCGTTCCTTTTCTGTATCTGCGATATGTACTGGGTAGTAAACACCCTCTCGAACAACACTGCCACATTCGCAGTCGAAAGTAATATTAGTGTACATGTTTCCTCTTGATTTATTTTTGCCGCTTAACGCCGCATTAAGTGGTGAACAACGCGACACCCAACCCTAAACCTTGCCACATTTAGCACTGAAGCCAACCTAGACTGAAATTGCAAAGCGTTGAGAATCCGTCTTAAATGCTTTGTTATGCATATCGAACCACACCAGATGAATGTACAATTAAACTGTTGACCCGTCTATAGGGCTAGAGTTCAAGATGCACATTCAGTCCAACAATGGAGCATATATGCTAACTGTCACCCAAATCGCAAAACAGTTCGGAATCTCTCGTACAACTATTTTGTACTACGAGAAGGAAGAACTGCTGTTACCTGCTTGCCGTGCCGAAAATGGATACCGCTGGTATGGTGAGAAAGAAATTGAACGATTAGAAACGATTACCTCTTATCGTTCATACGGGTTGTCAGTTTCCAGTATTCGCACATTACTAGACCGAAACGGAGAGTCTCAAGCCCAAATATTGAAAGACCATTTCAATGAATTGGAAAGAGAAATCCAAAACCTACGAGCACAGCAAAAAGCGGTGGTCGTATTACTTCAAGAACCAAGTCTATTAGAGGAAAACGTTGTGAATAAAGAACGCTGGGTAGAAATCATGGTTGCCGCCGGGTTTACAGAAACCGATATGGTCAAATGGCATCAGAAGTTTGAAGAACTAGAGCCTAATGAACACCAGAAGTTCCTTGAATCTCTAGGTATTTCTGGTGACGAAATCACTAAGATTCGAGCTCTATAGAGTGAAAATAGCCTCAAGGAAGAGGCTATTATGCATAACGCCTTGTTAAGGGGTGAGCACGCAATACAAAACCGACTGCATACCACCAAAATCACTATACCCAACGCATAGTAAAAGTGCCACGCGTGCGAATCCCTCTTGAACAATTTGTTAGAAAAATACTCACCGCACACTCGGAAGCTGATTACAGCACCGAACTAACTTCACAAAACGATACCACCATTTTCCGGCTACTGACCCAACAATGCTTCCACTTGCAAGGCAAGACACAAAAACAGAACCACATTGACCAAATAACAAGCCACCCCACAGAAGTAACGGCCATGATAATTGCCACTAGATAAAGCTAAATTGAGCAAATATAGGCCGGTGGCATATTAGCCTAGCGATGAAGCTAGATGGCAACAACACCAAAGAAACTGAGGTGCTGAAGCTAAAATTTGGGCGATTTGAGCAAGAGAAGTTAACGACAAAAATGAAACCACTTAACTCAAAAACCTTATGTTTACAGTAGCTTTCTAACGCCTTGTTAAGGGGTGAGCATACAATACAAAACTTACTGCATACTACTGAAATCAATATACTTAACGCATAGTAAAAGTGCCACGCGTGCGAATCCCTCTTGAACAATTTGTTAGATTGCTGAACGATGCAGCCAAAGTTTAGCGCCAAGGTGCTGAATTAATTACAAAACTACTGGCTTTAAACGCCAATGTAAAACTGAAAACTACCAAACTAAAACCCAACCTACAAAACGCACTTGGCTAAGAAGCGACATGCGCCAAACAACTACGGTTTGAAGCACTTTAGCTGACAAAGAATTCATTCGACCAACCTAACAACCAAGTACGACAAAGCTATTTACTGAGCGACTTAATAGCCAAGAAAAAGAAGTAGCGCGAGATGGAGTAAGCGGCCAGAGTTACTTATGCGGAGAAATGAATAACGTTGAGCCCAAAGAGCCGAGAGCCACCCTACGCACGATAAGATTTGGTTGCACAACTTTCGGTAAACGAACAGGTGTAAAGCACAGAAACCAGACTAAGCTCTTTGACTATAAACGCTTTTCTACTTTTGCAAACTAACGCCGCATTAAGTGGTGAACAACGCGACCAGCCAAGCCTAAACCTTGCCACATTTAGCACTGAAGCTGACTTAGACTGAAATCGCCAAGCGTTGAGAATCCGTCTTAAATGCTTTGTTATGTTTTAGCACAATTCGTTGATTTACTTGGCAAAGAACTGAAGTGTAGACCTAGTTTTCTGAACCAAGTCACAAGCTCGAACTCACTTAACCGGCAGATGCACCGAACACAAAGCGAGTAAGCCCACTTCCCTGATAATGAGGCAACTCGAACAAGCCTCAACAAGCGCCCTTTCTTAGCAGCAACAGCGCAGAGCAATGCCGATTTGCCGACTCAACTGCCAAGGTTATTGGATGATTGGGAAATACGCCCAAAGCGACTTTGAGCCAGAGAAACAAGGCAACCAAACCACCCGAAAACTCGAATGAAGCAACCCGCGAACCTTCGCATGTTTTACGGGCTGAGAGATTTAAGAACTGGGCGATAATGGTGATTTGCTGAGTCTACTCCCAACGAATAGCCAAAGGGGCAAAGAACGACTCAAAGGAATTTAAGTCATTGAAATCCCATTAAAACATAACGCCGCATTAAGGTGTGAGCAACGCTACCACAAAACTTAACCATACCACCGTAAACACGAAACCCAACGATGGAATGAAAAATACCAAGCGTTGGGAATCACTCTTAAATGCTTTGTTAGCTGATTTACGGCAAATTAAAAGAATGGGTAATACCACCACTCGTCCAATCATTATTCTCTTCAACTACACTTAGTAGCCGAGGAGAAAAGAATGCGTTGATTTCCAAGGGTTTTCCATTTTTTTCAATATGATAATACAAAGTTAGCGCCAATAATGCTGCTAGTGACTCAATCGCATTTTCCAAATTAGCCTTTTGAAAGTTATTTACTCGGTCATGTTTGAGCGCATTATTTCCTTGCCACCAAGAGGGGCTCTCTGTTTTGGACCAGTTGCCCCATGGTTTAAATGATAGCCCATACCTAGGAACACTCATCTCTATATTGACCAACTTTGGGTACTTACCAAGAATTAATTCTGCATACTTCCCAATACCTCGAATACTCTTAGGATCCAAACTTGGGTCAATTATTTTGCACATTTCTTTTGCAAGTGTATCTATCTCTGCAGAGGCTGCCATTATGATTTTAGTAAACTGTACTGAATACGTTCTAAAGTTATCCTCTGAGAACTCAACATATTTTGAACAAACTTCTAAATCAGACTCCAAAGATAAGTAGTACTCTAGTTCATTTCCCATACTAGTTCCTTGTGGAAAAATTGATTAAAACAGCTAACGCCGCATTAAGTGGTGAACAACGCGACCACCCAACCTTAAACCTTGCCACATTTAGCATTGAAGCCGACCTGAACTGAAACCGCCAAGCGTTGAGAATCCGTCTTAAATGCTTTGTTATGTTTTAGCACAATTCGTTGATTTACTTGGCAAAGAACTGGGATGCACACCTAGATTTCTGAACCAAGTCACAAGCTCGAACTCACTTGACCGGCAGATGCGCCAAAGCCAAAAACGAGTAAGTTCACTTCCCTGCGAATGAGGCAACTCGATCAAGCCTCAACAAGCGCCCTTTCTTAGCACAAGCAGCGCAGAACAATGGTGATTTGCCGAGGTAACTGCCAAGGTTATTAGCCGATTGGGAAATACGCACAAAGCGACTTTGAGCCAAAGAAACAAGACGACCAAACCACCCGAAAACCTGAATGAAGCAACCCGCGAACCTTGGCATGTTTTACGGGTTAAGAGATTAAGAACTGACCGTCAATCC
>NZ_AFWD01000004.1:0-17250 GCF_000222565.1 Vibrio sp. N418 | reverse complement strand
AACCTTAAACCTTGCCACATTTAGCACTGAAGCTGACCCAGGCTGAAATCGCCAAGCGTTGAGAATCCGTCTTAAATGCTTTGTTATAAAGATTTTTCCTCAGTTTCCAACGTAACAACATCAAGACGCTCTAATTCCTTATTGATTATTCGTGTTGATACTACAGGCGTTGTTTGGGAAAGCATGCCAATGCTAACAAGCAGAATTAAGCCTGATATGAACAATACATCGAAATTAGATGAATGCGTGATTGTTGCCACGCTATATGTGAAGCCGATAAAGCCTAATAAGAAACCAGTCATGCCAAGTACTCCATTATAGACAGCGTAGACATAATCTCGTTTTTTTACCTTAATTCTGAAGCTTAACTCATCTAAGCCAGTTAAATCTGGAGCCAATCTACTACAGCGAAGAATATGACTAAACGATACATGTTCTCCTATTCTTTCATTTAAAGCGAGCACTCCATTTATAAGCAAGCTGCTCAATTTTAATTTATGTGTAAGGTAAAATACCTCAACATTTATTTCAGACTCAATTAGCTTTTTTAATCGATCATCGATCCCATCTAGGTTCTTGAGGTCACTCAATGTACCTAGTCTTCGTTTTTTATGCGTTGAATAAAAAGTTGTAATTTGAGAGAGATTAATCAATACAGAAACAGCTACGAGAAATAGTACGCCAACATAGTTCCCCGATTCAAAATAAACTGCCACCTTTTCTGCCCACTCAACGATGTTCCAACCCATTCTATGAACTCTCCGTCTTTATAACGCCGCGTTAAGTGGTGAGCAACGCCAACCACCCGACCTAAACCATTGTGACATAAACACTTAACCCAAAGTAAGCCGAAAATGCCAAGCGTTGGGAATCCGTCTTGAACGCTTTGTTATGTAGCTTTAGCAAATTGGGGAACAAACGTTTGTCTTTACTGTTTTACAATGATTACATCCTTGATTTCCACAATTATCACGAACTGTAGTTAAAGATGGCAGAGCTAAGCATTCGTCTATAAGTGTAAGAGCCTCCTGGTATTCTGTCGTAGAGAGGCTAGTGAAAACAAAACGAGCGCCTTGGTTATAAAGACGCTTGGCTAAGGCAGGGGCTTTTTCTGCTAAATTTGGTCCTGTGTGATCAAGTACTACATACTTCTTAAAAGTAACTATACTAGCTCTACTCCCTTGAACTTTAGGGACATCATTTGCTAAGCGCTCGACACCAACCCAAGTTACTTTACCATCAATACCATGATGACTTGGCTCCCAACCTATACCACCAACCCCAATTACGGCATCATATTTAAAATCTCTGACCTTCCCCATACAATCATGAACTCCAAACTCTCCTTTTTCGTTTGGGTCTCCTGTATGAGTTCGCTTGTAAACCAAAATGTTCTTTAAATTAGTCACTTAGCCTCCTGCTACATAACGCCGCATTAAGGTGTGAGCGGCGCTTGGCTATACTTGAGCGAAGCGAAAACGCCAAGCGTTGCGAATCACTCTTAAATGCTTTGTTAGGCAATATTTTGCAGGTTGCTCATAAAAGTTTCGAAAACTGCACGACCTTTCTGTGAATTAGCTGCGTGAATTTTAATATACTCACTTTCATCTAGCTCAAGATCTAACTCCTCTCGCACAGAAAGAAGGAGGTGAGGAGTTAAGTCATTGACTCGAAAAAACTCAGACATACAACGCTCAGTAAACTTAAAATGTTCTTCATTTTGAACAGCCCAATTCGCATCAATTTCAGATGCTATCTGATCTCGCGACTTACACTCATTTTCAAAAGCAAGATTTACACGCCCCCATGCACCTTCATCTCTGACGCCATCTAAGTTCATGTTTTTCATAATGGTTAAGCAGCGCTCGATTTCATCATTGTGCTTTTTTCTATAAGTTTCTAAGAACTCGATATGAACCTTTCGGTTTATTAATAGACCACGTTCGAGGAAAAGACTCATATATGCTGCACCTACTTCACCGGTGAAGTTAGTTAAATTCTTTACCGTTATTTCCGTCCCAACCAGAGTGATTTTAGCAATCTGAGCTGCGTTCTCTGAAAATGAGTCCGCTATTATCTGGTTCGAAATATCAAGGTTTGCCATCAAACCTAAAGCGCCTTGATACTTAGTCAATGCTTCTACACTATCTAGGTATACTTCTTTCTTAAGGAGCTTTTCTCTTTCAATTGATGCTAGTCTCAATTGATGGTTACTTTTAACCTCTTCAAGCATCTCTGCATAACCAGATTTGACTTGTTCAACTTCACTAGTAATTTCTCCAATATCTTCTTTCGTCGCGAGATTCTTAGCTTTTTCGGTAAAATAAGCGGGTAAGAATGACTTTAATACAAAAAAGAGAAAGCCAGCCCCTATTATTGCTCCAATGCCAAAACTTCCAAATATTTGAATCAGATCTTTTATATCGCTAATGCTCATTTTTACCTCTATTGCCTAACGCCCAATTAAGGGGTGAACAACGCTACCACCCAACCTAAAACATTGTGCCATAAACACTAAATTTGAAGTAGAAGCAAAAGTGCCAAGCGTTGTGAATCCCTCTTAAATTGCTTGTTAGGTCATCTCAAAGGAATACTCGAACTAGATATCTCCACCTCTTTCCAACCAGCCAGCTTGTTAAGCCTATTTATGGATAATTTATTGAGATTAAAGTCTAACTTAGGACCAACAATAATTTCCTTAACTGGCAACTGGTCATATTCACGACTAGGAAAGTCGTCTTCGGGCATGAAATCTAGTTCTAAGTAAGGGACAAGATTACCACTAAAATCCACTCTAAACTTCAGTTCTGGTGCTGATGGATCATGAGGTTTATATGTTGAAGTATCATTGGAAGTAATACGCCACTCTTTTTCTTCAGAAAATGCAGGATCTTTAAATATTAAAGCATAATTATATAAACACCCCGTCAGTACATCTGCTGTTTCCTCTACCACTGATTCGTAGTCTTCACTATCCCATTCAGCTTTTAGCAAACCATAAAAATGCTCAATTTCATTGTTAATAATCTGCTCTTGTTCTTCAATTGCATAAATGACCTTTCTCAATCTCAACTGCATGCGAGCAAGACTACAGCGATAAAAACAAATATCTCTGAAATCAAAACCAATCGCTACACCATTACCTTGATCTGAGAAACCTTTCCACTGACTTAATGTATCGCGATTTTCTGAGAAGCATAGAATGAAGTCATAAATGTCGGCTTCATTATTTTCAATTTGTACAACATGAGCTTCTAATTTATTCAAAAGTGCGTGGAACAGTTCACATTTAAATGATTGATTACGGTTCTGGTTGATAACTGATTTAATGAGATCTAACCCATACTTGATTTCTCCATGATCATTGAGAAAATTTGATGCCGTCGCCCACAGCTTATTTGATGATGCGATGCCAATTAAACCACCCATTGATGTGTAGTGGTACAAGTAACCCGAAGCTTCAGCCTGCTGTGATTTATGGCACGAACTTACATACTGCCAAAGCATATTTTTATAATCAGAGAGCAATTTTTTCTCCTTTGACCTAACGCCCTGTTAAGGTGTGAGCAACGCAATACCGATGCCGCCGCAAACCACCTAAAACACTAAACGCAACGCATAGTGAAAATGCAACGCGTTGCGAATCACTCTTAAACAGTTTGTTATGTACGTGCTCCCTCTGGCACGATCATAGGCAGATCTGTACAGCCAAAGTCTAAACCAAACTGACTAAACAAACAGGTTAGCTGACCTCTGTGATGCGTTTGATGATTGAAAATATGTTGGCAGAACTCACCAACTGTTCGTTCAATTACCTGCCCCTCTGTTGTCGTGTATCTGACTATTTGGTTACAGCTATCAGCGGTAAACTGATTAGTGATTTCAATGTAGATCGAGTCTACAAGTTCTCGTAATTCGGAGAGTTCGCCTAGATTCGAGGCAAACGTGTCAGAAACTGACTTAGAAACGGGTAATTTCTCTAAAACTGTAGCTTCAACTGATACTAACCCATTTGCTACAAGGCGCTGTAGCATAATCAAGTCACCGAACAAGATATGATTCCAGTGAGCCATGATGGTAGGGAAAAATGAGTTGGTATTCTGATGCAACTGCTCATGAGTCAGCTTACTGCAAACACGAAGTAACTGCTTATTCATTCGCTGATTATACAGCGCCAACATCCTGAAATTTGAGGATAAATCCATTTGACCTCCAAAGTACATAACGCCGCATTAAGTGGTGAACAACGCGACCACCCAACCCTAACCCTTGCTGCATATAGCACTGAAGCCGACCTAAACTGAAATTGCCAAGCGTTGAGAATCCGCCTTAAATGCTTTGTTATAGCGCTTAGTTTCGGTTTAAGCGAACACCATCATATGGTCCTGTATTCTTGGTACCTAGAGTCTGTTTCCAGCGACTTTCAGCTTTCAACGCTGAATTGTCATCTGTAAATTCAAGCACAGTAAATATAAGGTTATTGTAGCCATTTTCTAAAACATACAAATTTAGATGCTTCGCGTCACCATTACTGTTCAAGTGTTTTAACCAACGGCTTAAAATACCACCACAACTATAAGCAGAACCCACATAACGTGACGTACCATCACTCGATCGTTGAAGATACACTCCTGCTTGAGATAGTGCTTTCTTCAACTCATTGTCGGGGGAATCATCCTCTGAAATCGCGATGATTTCTTTCCAAGTAAATTCCGTACCTAAAACATCTGCGTCAGAGGTATCTACATCCGGTAAAGCTAGTCCTTCATACGCACTATTTCGTGTATATACTTTATTTTGATTAGCTATTTCTTTCGTAGTGTCACTTGAAAATAGATCATAGAAATACTTAAAAATTACAGACTCATCCCCTACGAAGTCCGAATAGTGCTTTGCGCTTCTTGTATGGAATGAATATGATTCCAATTCTGCCTTAATGGCACTAGGTACATCACCATGATAGATACGGAAAAAGTGACCGGCATTATTTTCCCAAAGCTCAAAAGCTCTGAGTCTGAATGCATTCTGCTTCAAGCGAATAGCTGAAAAATTTCGCTCCGGGTAATCTTGCTCAATACGAATTTCAAACAACTCATCTAACCGACTTTCTACATATAATTTTTTTAATGACTCTGCTCGCATGAGATAACCTCTAGAAATACAAATGGTATACTATACCGTATGCTATGCTAAAGTTAAATGCTTGCGCTATAACGCCGCATTAAGTGGTGAACAACGCAACCACCCTGCCTTAAACCTTGCCACATTTAGCACTAAAGCCGAACTAAACCGAAATTGCCAAGCGTTGAGAATCCGTCTTAAATGCTTTGTTATATTCGGATTTTTTCCGCATGTGGAGCAAAACCACTGTCTCACCATCATGCGAAATTCTAGATTCTGCGCTGTAAGGTTCGAAGCCAAGTTTGGTATAAAGCAACAAAGCGCGAGTGTTGTAATTAAATACTGACAAATATGGTACTGCTTGATAAAGCTCCGAACACTGTGAACTCAAATGTTCAATAAGAGCTCGCCCAATTCCTTGCCCTTTGTACGCATCAGACACGACAATATTACCGATAAATGCACTCTGCGACGGTTTTACATTATACAAATTTCCAAAGGCAACAACTTGGTTATCAACAAGGCATACTGTTAGGTCTGACCTCGCTTTAGAAATATCGCAGATTTGACTGTAATCCCATGGATAAGAACCTGAAGGGCAAACTGAATACAACTCCTCTGGTGAAGAAACCAGTTGAGCAATTGCTTCAAAATGAGCCTCACTAGCACTCGTAAATTCCATTTTACCTCCCGAGAATATAACGCCGCATTAAGTGGTGAACAACGCAACCACCCAAACCTAAACCTTGCCACATTTAGCACTAAAGTTGACCTAGGCTGAAACCGCCAAGCGTTGAGAATCCGCCTTAAATGCTTTGTTATGTTTTAGCACAATTCGTTGATTTACTTGGCAAATAACTGGGATTCAGACCTAGATTTCTGAACCAAGTCACAAGCGCGAACTCACTTGACCGGCAGATGCGCCAAATCGGAAACGAGTAAACCCACTTCCCTGATAATGAGGCAACTCGATACTCTTTCAACAAGTGCCCTTTCTTAGCAACAACAGCGCAGAACAATGGTGATTTGCCGAGGCAACTGCCAAGGTTATTGGCTAATTGGTAAATATGCCCAAAGCGACTTTGAGCCAGAAAAACAAGACGACCAAACCACCTGAAAACGTGAATGAAGCAACCCACGAACTTTCGCATGTTTTATGGGCTGAGAGATTTAAGAACTGAGCGATAATGGTGATTTGCTGAGTCTACTCCCAGCGAATGGTCAAAGGGGCAAAGAACGACTCAAAGGCATTTAAGCCATTGAAATTTCATTAAAACATAACGCCGTGTTAAGGGGCGAAAGACGCTATACCCCAAAACTAAACCATTGTTGCTGAAACACCTAACTCGACATTTGATACCAACTCGCCAAGCGTTTGAGTCCCTCTTAAACACTTTGTTAACTGGTGAACTCAACACAACCACAAAAAGCTAGGATAACCATTAGTTCAGCTTACCCAAATAGTTAATCCAAGTACTCTTTCGACTATTTTCTGAGTCTGTCGAATATCTCACAATCTAATACTTGTACCATGAAACTTAGTCACCTAACTCCGAACCCCTATATTAGACGCCTAGTAAGCGTCTAACACGCAGTCACGCAATTTAGCCGCAAACACAATCGTTTCATTAGACCAACTAATGCAAATCAGCGGAATCAGCTACAAACAGAAACGTACACAAGGATGATTTTTATGGGAACCAGTTAACGCCGCATTAAGTGGTGAACAACGCGACCACCCAAGCCTAAACCTTGCCACATTTAGCACTAAATCCAACCTAGGCTGAAATCGCCAAGCGTTGAGAATCCGTCTTAAATGCTTTGTTATGTTTTAGCACAATTCGTTGATTTACTTGGCAAAGAACTGAAGTGTAGACCTAGATTTCTGAACTAAATCACAACCTGAAACACACTTGACCGGCAGATGCGCCAAACCAAAAACGAGTAAATCAACTTCCCTGCTAATGAGGCAACTCGCTCAAGCTTCAACAAGTGCCCTTTCTTGGCAACAACAGCGCAGAACAATGGCGATTTGCCGAGACTACTGCCAAGGTTAGTGGCTGATTGGGAAATACGCCCAAAGCGACTTTGAGCCAGAGAAACAAGACGACCAAACCACCCGAAAACTTGAATGAAGCAACCCGCGAACTTTGGCATATTTTACGGGTAAAGTGATTCAAGAATTGGGGCAGACAATCGTGATTTGCTGAGTCTACTCCCAGTAAAGGCTAGAGGGGCAAAGAACGACTCAAAGGCATTTAAGCCATTGAAATTTCACTAAAACATAACGCCGCATTAAGTGGTGAGCAACGCCAACCACCCTACCTAAACCATTGTGACATAAACACTTAAACTGAAGTAAGCCGAAAACGCTATGCGTTGGGAATCCGTCTTAAATGCTTTGTTAGCTAATTAATTTTCACAACGACCGTTTTTGCTAATTTATCACCAAGCCTTTGTCTCTTTTTACCCAAGATGAATATCGCATCAATCGTACCAATTACTGGCGTCAGTAAATTACGGAAGAAGGATTGAGTAAAGCTACAATGGTTTCCACTTTGGGTACTGATAACCGAAATTCCTAGAAGCTTCTTGCCCAAACTTTGGCCATTTGGTAACCCATCTGAAAATAGAAAATACAGTACCGCCGTAAAAATTGATATTAAGCTAGCTGTCTCCTGCTCGAAACCGACCTTTGGCGTAATCCAAAGTAAGAACATAAATATAGCCGCACTAATTACAAAATCTATGCTTTGTCCAATATACCGAATACCTGGGCTAGCGAGAACCTGCTCATTATTATGAAAGTTATTGTCTGATACCATTGTTGACCTTCTGATGTAGATATCTGTTGAATTAGCTAACGCCGCATTAAGTGGTGAACAACGCAACCACCCAAGCCTAAACCTTGCCACATTTAGCACTAAAGCCGACCAGAGCTGAAATTGCCAAGCGTTGAGAATCCGTCTTAAATGCTTTGTTATGTTTTAGCACAATTCGTTGATTTACTTGGCAAAGAACTGGGATGCAGACCTAGATTTCTGAACCAAGTCACAAGCTCGAACTCACTTGACCGGCAGATGCGCCAAACCGGAAACGAGTAAACCCACTTCCCTGATAATGAGGCAACTGCCAAGGTTATTGGCTGATTGGGAAATACGCTCAAAGCGGCTTTGAGCCAGAGAAACACGACGACTAAACCACCCGAAAACTCGAATGAAGCAACCCGCGAACCTTGGCATGTTTTACGGGTTGAGAGATTTAAGAACTGGGCGACAATGGTGATTTGCTGAGTCTACTCCCAATGATGGGCTAAAGGGACAAAGAACGACTCAAAGGCATTTAAGCCATTGAAATCAAATTAAAACATAACGCCGCATTAAGTGGTGAACAACGCGACCACTAACCTTAAACCTTGCCACATTCAGCACTGAAGCCGACCTAGGCTGAAACCGCCAAGCGTTGAGAATCCGTCTTAAATGTTTTGTTAGTTGCCCCTTATTTCTTACTATTACTTGGCAGTGACATTTCCTGAATCACCAGATTTCATCAAACCAATGATATCCTTTAATTTATCTAGTGTTTGTGGCTGAAAATCTACTTGCTTTATGTCTTTGAATGCACTTTGACTTTCCATATTCCAATTTTCAAAAATAGACTTCATGTCTTCTTTACTTACATCATTGCCATATATTTCTAGATATAATTTTCCAAAACTAATCGCATGTGTTCTCTCCGTTCGTTTTAGTGCCTCGTGCATATACGCATTTGATTGGTTATATGCGTGCTTAGCCCACGCTCCAAACAGACCAATCACAATCAAGCCCTTTAACATCAAGTAGCCAAAAAATAACCAGCTAATGTCCGCTTTTGGAGTGTTACTAAATTCATAAGCTCCGTAGCCTAATGCCAATAATGCAGCTGCTACTGCGCAAGCCAACGCAATATTGCCTTTATCACTCCAATCTTTGGCTTTAGTTTTATATTCATTCTCCTTAGTCTCTAGCGCAGAAATTGCGTTAGCAACATATTCAGGAACCTTGATGTCAATTCGATTTTGAATTTGCTTTTCATGCTCATCTCGCAACTTAAGTAACCTATTTGATAAGTCATTCTCACGCTTCTTAAGTATGTCATGTTCTTTTTGAGCTCTAATCTGCTGATCATGCAACTGTTTCTCAGACTGTGCAATTTGCTGCTGTACCATTGACAACTTAAGGTCAGACTGTTGAAGCCTAGCTTCAGCTTGCTCTTGCCTCAGTTGCACTTGGTGCTCTAGCGAGCGAATTCTATCTATTGCTTCTTTTTCCAACGAATTATCGATACGGTTTGTTGTAATCAAACTCAACTCTCGATTCAAAAGGCTCTCTTCATTAATCAAATGCTTCCACTCTTCACGCGCTTTTGCCGGAAGAGTGCTTAGCAATTTAGTCCTTAAGCTTGATGAAGAGCCCGATAGCACTTTAAACTTCGCATCATTTGACAAACTAATTACTATTTTTCGTATATTGGCTTCTGACGCTAGCAACAAATACTTATTAATTCTATTTTGAGGTATCCGCTCAAAGACCGCATTAATTGCCTGTTGTGACTGAGATGCGAAAAGCTCATTTAACTGACGCTCACTCAAATGAGATAGCAATCTATTGATTTCCTGACCACTACTCTTTATTAGTAATATGTCTAACTCATCAGTTTCCATCGAATGATAAAGATTTACCAATTTAGTTTTTGGCATATTACCTATTCTTACTTCTTCCAATTTCTTTCCTCATATCTTCCAATGTTCGCGGGGCAACTAACGCCGCATTAAGTGGTGAACAACGCAACCACCCTGCCTTAAACCTTGCCACATTTAGCACTAAAGCCGACCTAAACCGAAATTGCCAAGCGTTGAGAATCCGTCTTAAATGCTTTGTTATATTCGGATTTTTTCCGCATGTGGAGCAAAACCACTGTCTCACCATCATGCGAAATTCTAGATTCTGCGCTGTAAGGTTCGAAGCCAAGTTTGGTATAAAGCAATAAAGCGCGAGTGTTGTAATTAAATACTGACAAATATGGTACTGCTTGATAAAGCTCCGAACACTGTGAACTCAAATGTTCAATAAGAGCTCGCCCAATTCCTTGCCCTTTGTACGCATCAGACACGACAATATTACCGATAAATGCACTCTGCGACGGTTTTACATTATACAAATTTCCAAAGGCAACAACTTGGTTATCAACAAGGCATACTGTTAGGTCTGACCTCGCTTTGGAAATATCACAAATTTGACTGTAATCCCACGGATAAGAGCCTGAAGGGCAAACTGAATACAACTCCTCTGGTGAAGAAACCAGTTGAGAAATTGCTTCAAAATGAGCCTCTCTAGCACTCGTAAATTCCATTTTACCTCCCGAGAATATAACGCCGCATTAAGTGGTGAACAACGCGACCACCCAAGCTTAAACCTTGCCACATTCAGCACTAAAGCTAACCTAGGCTGAAATCGCCAAGCGTTGAGAATCCGTCTTAAATGCTTTGTTATGTTTTAGCACAATTCATTGATTTACTTGGCAAAGAACTGGGATACAGACCTAGATTTCTGAACCAAGTCACAAGCTCGAACTAACTTGAGCGGCAGATGCGCCGAACACAAAGCGAGTAAGCCCACGTCCCTGCTAATGAGGCAACTCGATCAAGTCTCAACAAGCGCCCTTTCTTAGCAACAACAGCGCAAAACAATGGCAATTGGCCGAGGCAACTGCCAAGGTTATTGGCTGATTGGGAAATACGCCCAAAGCGACTCTGAGCCAGAGAAATAAGACGATCAAACCACCCGAAAACCCGAATGAAGCAACCCGCGAACTTTGGCATGTTTTACGGGTAAGTGATTCAAGAATTTGGGCAGACAATAGTGATTTACTGAGTCTACTCCCAACGAATAGCCAAAGGGGCAAAGAACGACTCAAAGGCATTTAAGTCATTGAAATTCAATTAAAACATAACGCCGCGTTAAGTGGTGAGCAACGCCAACCACCCTGCCTAAAGCATTGTGACATAAACACTTAACCCAAAGTATGCCGAAAACGCCTTGCGTTGGGAATCCGTCTTGAACGCTTTGTTATACGAATTATTCCTCGGTCTCTTTAATTTTCTTACGTGAGTTATAATCATATTCAGCAGCATTCAATAGCTCTTCTAGTGCGGATACGTGCCAAACGCGACCTAGATCTGATTGCGCGTTTACTCGACCAGAATAAATTCCTAGAAACTCCCAAGCAACATTACCCGACAAACTTGCACTAATTCGGTTATCTTTTATTGTTCTGTAACCAGACGTTCTAAAAGCGATAACTGGCGAACCCGATTGACCCTGTCTCGTTCGACAGTCAATTAGAAATACAGGATTGTCTTCTGAGATCAAACTTAGTTCTTGTGCTAAGAACCCTGTCGCCCAAACAGGCAATTTTCCGCTTGTAGACATACCAAACGGGAAACCAATTACACTCACAGGTTCTGCTGGACTAACAACCATGCCAACACGGTCAAGATCAAGCTGGAGATAGTACGGTAATTTAAGCACATCACTACCCCAGTTTAGATTTAGAGCAACAATATCAGCTTTTTCACCTAACTTGGGATGCTCAATCCAAAATGGAGAACCGTCCTCTCGATATAATGGTAACTTAACCTTAATCCAGTCCCCAATATCATCCTCAGGTCGATGAAAATGAATAACAATATTATCAGGAACACCCAGGGTCGAGCTTAAACACTCTCCTGTTTCTTGATGTCTACCTGTAACGTTATGTCTATTAGTTACTAAAGCACAGTGAGATTGATGAGTGTTGGAGATTAGTGTTGCGGTGCCCGTGCTCAATAACTGGTCACCAAAATACATTTCGATAAATAGAGACTTTAGAGAAGGAAGCTCTATATTTAGAGGGTAAACATTAGCCTGTTTTTGTTTTGTTTCCATTTTAACTACCTACAATCTCAACAATTCGTATAACGCCGCGTTAAGTGGTGAGCAACGCTAACCACCCTACCTAAACCATTGTGATATAAACACTAAAACCAAAGTAAGCCGAAAACACCATGCGTTGGGAATCCGTCTTGAACGCTTTGTTAGGTTTTTATTGCGTGCTTAAGCGGGTCTAGCAATGCCATTCCAAAGCTACGCCCAAAACCCTCTACCGAGACAACGCCACTATAATCATAACCCTCTGGTTTGTTCATCTGAAGATAGTCTTGCAACGCCAATGCCGAATTCAAAGCTAACTCAAACTCGGGAATTGAACCATGAGGAAAGCTAGATTCATAATGGGCTACCCATTTATCACGAAATTCCAGCATACTAAGTTGGTATTTTCGAAACTCGCTCTGATTATGAGTAGTTTTCTGAAATAAAAACCGTCGAAAATCTTCGTGGTCCACTACTAATTTTTTCCAATGAGTGCTTTCGGAATCAGTTCCGAATAACTTACACCACTGAATCGTTGCATCACACAACAACGTATTATTGATATGAGTATAAGGGTGTAGCCCCAAGTAGGACTGGTCAATTTCGGAGCAATAATCAACAAGTGCTAAATACCCAAAATAGGATTTAAAGAACTTATTAAGTGTTGAAAACCTACCTGTTAATTCTCGATGATCCACAATATTCCCTCAAAAACCTAACGCCGCATTAAGGTGTGAGCGGCGCTTGGCTATACTTGAGCGAAGCGAAAACGCCAAGCGTTGCGAATCACTCTTAAATGCTTTGTTATGTGAATAATAGTGGGACTATGTAGACTAGCAGCAAGTCAATCCCCGACTCAGCAGCATTTTTTAAAGAAAAGCCCTGGACTAAGGTCAGATCGTAACCCAAAGCAACAACTGCTAAAGAGGTCATGCCTACTAAAAAGAAGATGCCCTCAAACCCTGCACCAAACAACACAGAAAACCGACCTTGAAAGCGAGCAAGTCTATCTTGATGAAATCTAATCCGTTTTTTGTATGACACTGTGACATACAAGGACATTAAGAAAAGCCACAGAATTGTCGCCACTTCAGCTGAATAGTCCTGAAATTGCAAAGATGTTGCAGCAAATCCAATAGCTAATGTACCAACAACCTCATTTGCATATCCATACCATGCTTTTAACTCACTCTCTGAAATTCCCTGTGGTGAACTCATACTAAACCTTTGACTAAGTATATTGTTCTATATACATAAGTCCCACAGGGAGGCATTTCAAGACGCTTGAACATTGAATTCACATAACGCCGCGTTAAGTGGTGAGCAACGCCAACCACCCTGCCTAAACCATTGTGACATAATCACTTAACCCAAAGTAAGCCGAAAACGCCTTGCGTTGGGAATCCGTCTTGAACGCTTTGTTATGTAAATTCAGCCACATAAGCCAAAGTTACCACGAAAACTAAAGCCTGTACGACCGAAGAAATAGCCAAAACAAAAGAACCCAACAGTGTTCACGAATTTGCAGAGCCAGCAATGTTACAAACCAAGTTTCAACAAGCGAAAAATGGTGATGACCAGCGACCAAAGGTGCTTTTGAATCTGGGAAATCTAACGAAAGAAACCATCAGCAAATACAGACTGTCGGTAAACTTGCCCTTTCCACACTTTAAGCCCACCGAACTGACCACAAACCGACACTGACACTGAATGAGGCAACTTACGAGAATTGGCATGTTTTACGGCGAACTTGACAAAGAATCGGGACAGAAATATTGATTTTTGCCGACGATAAATAACGATAGCGAGAGAGACCGAAAAGACAGAGTATTGCCGATTTTACGCGCTTTACATAACGCCGCATTAAGTGGTGAACAACGCGACCACCCAAGCCTAAACCTTGCCACATTTAGCATTGAAGCCGACCTGAACTGAAATTGCCAAGCGTTGAGAATCCGTCTTAAATGCTTTGTTATGTTTTAGCACAATTCGTTGATTTACTTGGCAAAGAACTGGGATGCAGACCTAGATTCCTGAACCAAGTCACAAGCCTAGACTCACTTGACCGCCAGATGTACCAAACCTAAAACGGATAATTCCACTTCCCTGATAATGAGGCAACTCGATCAAGCCTCAACAAGCGCCCTTTCTTAGCAAAAGCAGTACAGAACAATGGCGATTTGCCGAGGCAACTGCAAAGATTATTGGCTGCTTGGGAAGTATGCCCAAAGCGACTTTGAGCCAGAGAAACCGACGACTAAACCACCCGAAAATTCGAATAAAGCAACCCGCAAACATTGGCATGTTTTACGGGTGGAGAGATTTAAGAACAGGGCCACAATGGTGATTTTCTGAGTCAACTCCCAACGAATGCCATAGGGGAAAAGAACAGCTCAAAAGTATTTAATAATTGAAATTGAGAAAACTTTACTTCTTATTTAAGGGTGATCACAACAACACCCATCACTATCAAGAGTTCCGTATGAATAAGTTGGAAGCAATTCATGATCTTTTCCATCCATCCCTTCATATTCGATATCATAATCATCGCAACATGGACATTCTACGCGGCCATCTTGGAAAGCATGAATACGACAAAATACAGCATTATAATTTACAATATTATGATAGTAATCGACTAAAACATGTGTTGCTTCATTATTACAACAAGAACAATTTATCATTTTCATCTCACAAAGATAATTTAAGAGATTAGATTATAATTAGTACTTAAAATCAGTGTGTTAACTACGTCTCATTTTTAATCCAGAATTACACATAACGCCGCATTAAGTGGTGAACAACGCGACCACCCAACCTTAAACCTTGCCACATTTAGCACTAAAGCCGACCTATACTGAAACCGCCATGCGTTGAGAATCCGTCTTAAATGCTTTGTTATGTAAATTCAGCCACATAAGCCAAAGTTACCACGAAAAACCGAGCCTGTACGACCGAAGAAATAGCCAAAACCAAAGAACCCAACAGTGTTCACGAATTTGCAGAGCCAGCAATGTTACAGACCAAGCTTCAACAAGCAAAAAATGGTGAAGAGCAGCGACCAAAAATGCTTTTGAATCTGGGAAACCGAACGAAAGAAACCATCAGTAAATGGGGACTTTCGTTAACCTTGCCCTTTCCGCACTTTGAGACCGCAAAACTAACCACGAACCAACACTGAAACTGAATGAGGAAACTCACGAACCTTGGCATGTTTTACGGCTAATTTGGCAAAGAATCAGGACAGAAATAGCTGATTTTGACGAGGATGAAAACCGATGGGTAGAGAGAGCGAATAAACAGAATAATACCGATTTTACCCGCTTTACATAACGCCGCGTTAAGTGGTGAGCAACGCAGACCACCTTACCTAAACCATTGTGCCGTAAACACTAAATTCAAAGCAAACCGAAAATACCAAGCGTTGGGAATCCGTCTTGAACGCTTTGTTAGTTGCGTTCTAACCAAGAACTAGGAAGCTCAACTAGCTCTAACTCGTGAGTTTTCGCTACATAACTTTGATTTTCTTCGGCCAAATACGCCACCGCAACTTCGCAGTTCAAAATTGATTTAATCTGCGCTAGGCAAATAATTTGTGCTTGAGACAACCTGTCCGACTGTTTCTTTACTTCCACAAATAACAGAGACCCATCTTCCTTATACAGCAATAAATCGGGCTCTCCTCCTGCCTTATTACTCCTAATCGCTCTAAAAATATCTAGCCGCGTAGAATCGACATATTTTGCGACAAGTTCGCGACCTTCATTATATTTTGGATTAGTTACTTCCCATTCGCCTAGTGGATAGTAAGCTGTTCCACTCCAACCAAGTTCCAGGTATTTCGAAAGTGCGTAGTACTCCCCAAAATGGTAGTGAGGCTGATTATGCACCTCTTGAGGCACGAAAAGTTCATTAGGAATCCAATTTTTATCTCCGTTCTTCCATGCATCTAATAAACTCTGGGGGTAAGTAAAAACTGTTTCTTGTACGACAAATTTCATGATATTCCCTTAGCAACTAACGCCCAATTAAGGTGTGAGCCACGCGACCACGACACTAAAATTGAACGCCGTAAACACTAAACTAGACCCAAACCAAAAATGCCAAGCGTGGGGAATCACTCTTAAATTGTTTGTTAGCCATCGAACTCAACACGCTCAATTTTACCTTTAACCGACTGAACTTTATACATTTTACATTGTGGATAGTGAGCCGCAATTAAACTAACTACATCTGTAAGATCTTCATCGGCAATTCGAGCTGAGAAAGTTACCGACACCAACTCTTCTTTGTAAAACTCAAAGTCACTGTATCTTTTATCCTCCCCAGGACGGCGTGTCATCACTCGCCACTCTTTTTCATATTCCCACTTTGCAGTTTTGGTGTAATAAATTGCATCAGCAGTTTTGGCAAGCAACTCTTGGCGCTCATCGTACAGTAAGAAGTCCAAAGCAGAGCCCAGATTAGGCGTACTGTCTGTATAAGTTACCTTTTTTGCCATTTGAAAAGGTGTGTCTAGCTTTTCAATATGTCTAAACTCAAACATACAACCAGTATGATTGTCTCCATAGTGAGCCCACATAACTTCGTTGTTTTCATCTTCAGATAAGCAGATTATACGTAAGGCACCGTTGTTATAACGTTCAGTTTCCTCGCGTAGGTTCTCTTCCAAACTCGACAAATTCAACTCAAGTGAAGAAAGTTCCCGATACAGTGTATCTTTACCGACTCCCTGACTTTTAGTCATTTGCATAAGAGAAACTAAGCCCTTAGAGTCCGGTGAAAGCGATTTATTCAATTGCAACTCTTCATACGCAACGTTCATAAGAGTTTTTAAATACTCATCCTTACATGCGTCAATCGAAGGTTTAAAAGCAGGCATCCTTTGCAGTTCATTTATGTCGTTAAATGAACTTGGGCAGGACCAACGAAGCTTTTGAGATTCAAGCACCAATTTTGCTGTATTAGCACTCATATACTTATATAAACGACTAGGTACTTCCAATTTTCCTCCTAGATGGCTAACGCCGCGTTAAGTGGTGAGCAACGCAAACCACCCTACCTAAACCATTGTGACATAAACACTTAACCGAAAGTAAGCCGAAAACGCCAAGCGTTGGGAATCCGTCTTAAACGCTTTGTTATGCGCGTTTTTCTGAGGGGCTTGGGTAAGCCTGTT
>NZ_AFWD01000005.1:0-268 GCF_000222565.1 Vibrio sp. N418 | reverse complement strand
CAAGTTTTCTGATGAAAACCATTTTTAAAAACACTCAACTTTCTATTCAAAAGTAAATGCACTTAAAAATGGTGGAGCTATGCGGGATCGAACCGCAGACCTCTTCGCTGCCAGCGAAGCGCTCTCCCAGCTGAGCTATAGCCCCATATCCTTATGAGGAGATGGTATCCCGTAGGGGAGTCGAACCCCTGTTACCGCCGTGAAAGGGCGGTGTCCTAGGCCTCTAGACGAACGGGACACTAGTAAAACACCTCAAAAGTGTTTCTAT